>NZ_JBRREF010000133.1:0-8797 GCF_056760135.1 Stenotrophomonas sp. STEN023
CCCGCGGCCGCCCGCCGCCCCCGCCGCCGCCCCCGTCGCGGGCGCGCCCCCGCCGCCGCCCCCCGCCGCCCCCCCCCCCCCCCCCCCCCCCCCCCCCCCCCCCCCACACACCCGCCGCTCCCACAACCTGCGCGAAGCAGCTCAATGCTCCAGATGCTCCGGCAGCTCATGCCCGCAGCGGTTGCAGTACTTCGCCTTGAACTCATGCCCTTCATGCCCGCAGACCGGGCAGCCGCGGTTGTCGTGGCGGCTTTCGCGCAGCATGTTGCCGGCCAGCTCAGCGGTGTAGATGCCGGTGGGCACGGCCAGGATGCTGTAGCCGATCAGGATCAGCGCCGAGGTGATGAAGCGGCCCAGCGTGGTGTGCGGGACGATGTCGCCAAAGCCGACCGTCGCCATCGTCACCACTGCCCAGTACATGCTGGTCGGGATGTTGCTGAAGCCGTATTGCGGGCCTTCGATCACATACATCAAGGCGCCGGCGATGATGGCGATGGTCACCACCATCGACAGGAACAGCAGGATTTTGCGGCGGCTGCGCCACAACGCTGCCATCAGCACGCCGCTTTCCTCGATGTAGCGGGTCAGCTTGAGGATGCGGAATACCCGCAGCAGGCGCAGCACGCGTACCACCAGCAGGCTCTGTGCGCCGGGGATGAAGAAGGAAATATAGGACGGCAGGATCGCCAGCAGGTCGATGATGCCCCAGATGCTGAACGCATAGCGCAGCGGCCGCCGTACCACCAGCAGGCGCAGCACGTACTCGGCGGTGAACAGCAGGGTGAAGCCCCATTCGACGATATAGAAGCCGGTGGCCCAGGCCACGTGGATGCGCTGCACGCTGTCGAGCATCACCACCAGCACGCTGGCGAGGATGGCCCAGACCAGCAGCAGGTCGAAGCGGCGCGAGGGCGGGGTGTCGGTGCGGTGGATGATGTCGAACCAGCGGCGGCGCCAACCGCTGTCGCTGGCCGGGTTCAGTTGGGGGGCGGAGAACAGTCGCATGTGCCCATTGTGCCGCAGGCCCGCGGAATGGAGGACAATGCACCGTTCACACCCACTGATCTGGAACGCCATGACCGCTGTCGTCGAGCCGCTGTTGTCCCTGTCCAATTACTACCTGCCGGTCTACCGCCCGCGCCAGCTGGTGCTGGAGCGAGGCCAGGGCGCGCGACTGTGGGATACGCAGGGCCGTGAGTTCATCGATCTGGCCGCCGGCATCGCGGTATGCAGCCTGGGCCACAACAACCCGGACCTGAAGGCGGCGCTGTTCGAGCAGGCCGACAAGCTGTGGCACACCAGCAACATGTTCTACAGCGAGCCGCCGCTGCATCTGGCGCAGGAGCTGGTGGACGCTTCGCGTTTCGCCAAGCGCGTATTCCTGTGCAATTCCGGCGCCGAAGCCAATGAAGTGGCGATCAAGCTGGTGCGCAAGTGGGCCAGCGCGCAGGGCCGCGGTCCGGAAAAGCGCTTCATCGTCACCTTCCGCGGCAGCTTCCACGGCCGCACCCTGGCCACGGTGACCGCTACCGCCCAGCCGAAGTACCAGGAAGGCTACGAGCCGCTGCCCGGTGGCTTCCGTTATGTCGACTTCAACGACGTCGCCCAGCTTGAGGAAGCGATGGCTGGCGGTGACGTGGCCGCGGTGATGTTCGAGCCGGTGCAGGGCGAGGGCGGGGTGATGCCGGCCAGCGCCGAGTTCATGCGCCGCGCCCGTGAGCTGTGCGACCAGCACGACGCGCTGATGGTGCTGGATGAGATCCAGGTCGGCATGGGCCGTACTGGTGAGCTGTTCGCGCATTGGAACTGGGGCGTGACCCCGGACATCGTCACCCTGGCCAAGGCGCTGGGCGGCGGTTTCCCGATCGGCGCGATGCTGGCCGGCCCCAAGGTCGCCGATATCATGGGCGTTGGCGCGCACGGCAGCACCTTCGGCGGTAACCCGCTGGCGGCGGCCGTTGCCCGGGTGGCGCTGCGCAAGCTGTCCTCCGATGAGATCAAGGCCAATGTCGTGCGCCAGTCGGCCGCGTTGAAGGCCGGTCTGGAAGCGATTGGCGAAGAGTTCGGCGTGTTCGAGCAGGTGCGCGGCATGGGCCTGATGCTGGGTGCGGTGCTCAAGCCCGACTACGTCGCTGACATCGGCGTGCTGCTGGATCTGGCGGCCGAGAAGCAGGTGCTGATCCTGCAGGCTGGTACCAGCGTGCTGCGTTTCGTGCCGGCGCTGAACATCACCGATGAGGAAGTTGCGGAAGGCCTGAAGCGCGTGCGCGAGGCGATTGCGGCTTACATTGGCTCACGCGGCTGAAACAAGCGATAGCACTGGCGAGCCCAGTGCTGCGGATACTCGATGCCCCCGACGTGTACCGCTGGCAGCGGTCACTCGGGGGCATCGAGTTTCTGCGGCCTTGGCCGATGCAAGGTCAGGGGGCGGGTGTTCACAGCAGCCACAGCCGCAAAGGCAGCAGCTGCCATGTAACCAGCAGTCCAACCCCGGGCAAAGTCGCCAACAGGCATGCCGTCAGCAGGCGTGTCCCGCGCTCGGCGCGTCGCCACCCGTGCAGCCCCACTGCCGTTCCTGTCAGCAGCGCCAACGGCAGCAGCAAGCTCACGCCGGCCAACGTCATGCTCGCCACAGTCCGATCACCCAGTTGCAGCAGGGATTGCCGATAGAGCAAGGCCAGTGGCAGCAGCAAGGCTGTACCGGCCAGGACGGGCAGGAAAATCGGGTGTTGCCGGCGCAGCTTTCCGCGAATCGCAAACACAACACCGGTCAGCATCACGATGACAACGCCGACCATTGCGATGGACAACAGCAGCCCCGGCACAATGATGCGCCAGGCAGGAACCCGCATATGGTTGCGCAGCCCGTCGCTCAGAGCACGTGCACCGTCTTCGCCAATCAACAGCACATGCGAGGCTAGAACCCGGCCGTGCGCGCGGAACAGTTGATTGCCGTTCGGCTGCAGCAGCTGCGCGTCTCTGGATAGCGAACGTAGACGGAGCTTGCCCCCAACAGTGTCCACGCGAACGAAGTCGGTCAGCGCCTGCAGTGGCGCAATTGCAGGCATTGCCTGGGGTGAACGGATGTAGAAGCCGTCCCACGCTGACATCGAGGTTGTGATGGGCGATGCGGCCTGCACTGAAGCAATGGGCGGCAGTGCCAGTGCTTCGACAAGCCGCTGGTTGAGTCTTTCGTTCTCGGCGTCCTCGTTGTCGGTGTTGGTGGCGACGAAGAAAGCGCTGCGCTGCTGCGGAAATATGCACAGCATCGCCCAGTAGCCGACGGTGTTGCCGGGATGGCAGCCACCCACCTGGCCGTGCCGGTCGCGTCCGACCAGCACCAGCCCATGACCGAGTGGCAGGCCAGCGCGCACGGCCTCGGTTCCAGCCGGTGCAGTCAGCGCCTTCATCAGCTCCGTTGCGATGAAGGGCTGCCCCGCGTTGCTGCCGTCGCCAAGCAGGAAGCTGGCAAACAGCGCCATGTCGCCGGCAGTGGTGGTCAGTTGCGCGGCAGGGCGTAGAAACGCGGGTACGGCCGGTGCGGGGCGCGCCTGTTCAAAGTGGCCCATCGCAAGATGCGGGTCTGCCTGCGAACCGGTCTGCGTGGTGTAGCGGAAGGTACTGTCCCGCATGCCCAGCGCGGCCAGTACTTCCCGGTCCATCCAGGTTTCGTAGCGTTCGCCAGTGACGGCCTCGACCACCTGTCCCAGCACGGTGTAGCCGAGGTTGGAGTAGTTGAAGCGGCTGCCAGGTTGGCTGAGGACGCGTAGTGGTGCGTGGTCCGTGCCAGATGCGATTGCCAAAGGCACGTCAGCGGTAGCCTTGAGACTGAAGAACTGGCCGAGTTTCAGGTTTTCCAGGCCAGCTGTATGCGCAAGCAGGTGGCGCACACGTACCGGGTGCGTGGATTCCCAGCGATTGTCAAAGCCGATTGCCGGAACCACCTCTGCCACCGATGTATCCAGGGAAAGCCGGCCTTGGCTGACCAGTCGTAGCACGCCGATGGCAAGGACCGCCTTGGTGACCGAACCGACGTGCACGCGTGTGGAGGCCTGCATGGGCGAGCGGGTGGCCGCATCACGTACGCCTGCGGCACCGTTGGCTGCGCTGCCATCTGCAGTGACGGTGGCCCAGACCGCGCCTTGCAGTCCTTCCTCATCAAGGATGCGCTGCATGTCGGCATGCAGTTGGCTTCTGTCATTGGCTGCAGCAAAAGGTGCCGCCAAGACGGATACGCACAGCAGAATAGTCAGCAGAAGGGTCTTCATGGCGTGGCTGGCGCTGGCATGAGCGGGAACGCGACCGACGTCAGTCCGTCATCGTGGCGGATGTCCAGTGCAATGCCGTGCTGCTCGCAAAGCCGCTGCACGATCGCCAAACCCAGTCCGAAGCCAGCACTGTTCGCTCCCTTGCTGAAGGCATCCAAGGCATGGTCGCTGATGCCAGCGCCGGGATTGCTGACGCGCAGCCGTTTGCCTTCAACGGCGATGCGTATCGTGCCGGCCGCTGTATGCGCGAAAGCGTTGCCAATCAGGTTGGCGAGCACTACCTGCAGCACTGCCAGCGGCAACGTGCTGTTTGCGGCGAACGGGACGTCGATGTCCAGCTCGATCTGCTTGTCGTCCAGCAGTGACGATTGCTCGACAACCACGCGTTCTATCATCGGCAACAACCTGTTCGCTTCGCCAGTGGCAGGCAGCGCCTGTTCGCGGGCCAAGGCCAGCAGCATGCTGACGGTTTGTTCCAGCTGCAGCGCGGACTGGCGGATCTGTGACAGCCCCTGCTGTGCCGCAGGCGACAGCGACGGATCACGGGCAAGGCGCTCGGTGGTTCCACGGATAACGGCTAACGGTGTGCGCAGCTCATGGCTGGCATCTCGGGTGAACTCGCGCTCGCGGATGACGAAGGCACGGATGCGGGTGATCAACGCCTCCAGTCCACGTGCCAGCACGCCGACTTCGTCGTCGGCAAAGCGCTGCGCATGCACGGCAGGCAGGTGATCGGGCTCGGCGCTATCGACAAGCTGGGCAAGCCGCGACAGCGGTGCGGTAGTGCGACCTGCCAGCCATGCGCCGAGCAACAGGGCCAGCGCGATCACCGCCGCGCCAGACCAGACCAGCAGCTGCAGCAAACCCGCGCGCTGTGGCCGCACCACCAGTAACTGGCTCACTTCGGCCAACAGCCAGGCCGGTTTGGCGGCAGCATCAGGCTGCAGGCGCTGCAGGTGATAGTGACGGCCGCCGCTGCCCGGGAATTCGCGCCGATGCGGTTCGCGCGCAAGCGTGCTGGCGATGCTGTCGGGCAGCTGTGCCGCGGACTCGATCACCTGCATCCATGATTCGCGTGGTGCCTTCCATGCGCCGGTCTGCGCATGATGCTGCAGCTGCTCGTTGGCTTCGCGCTCCAGCAGCCCATTGAAGAACATGTCCTCAACTGCATAGGCGAACACTGCCACGTACAGCCCAAACAGTGTGGCGACCACCAGCGTGAAGCCGGCGAATCCCAGCATCAGCCGGTTGCGAAGGCACTTGCGTGGCGTCGCGGATGGATTCGTCACGGTATGCCCTCATCGGACTCAAGGCGGAAGCCGACGCCATGCACGGTCTTGAGCATTGGCGTGGCAAAAGGTTTGTCCAGCATTTGCCGCAACAGATAGAGGTGCGTGCGCAACGGGTCCGAGTCGGGTGGGGTATCGCCCCAGAGGCGCTGCACCAGATCGCTGCGTGTCAGCGTACGCGGCCATGCTTCGGCCAGCGCAAGCAGGATGTCGAAGCTGGTCTGGTGCAGCTCGATGTGCTGGCCATGGCGTTGCACGTCGTGGCTGCGGCGATCGATCCGCAGGCTGCCGATGCACAGCACGTGTTCCTGCCCAGCGCGGTGGCGTTGCGACAAGGCGAGGCAGCGGGCCACCAGTTCCTCGCCAGCAAAGGGCTTGATCAGATAGTCATCGGCACCGCTGCGGAAGCCGAGCAGGCGGTCGTCCAGTGCATCGCGCGCGGTCAGCATCAGGATCGGGACATGCCGGTCGGACTCGGCGCGCAGGCGCTGGCAGACCTGCAGCCCGTCAAGGCCGGGCAGGCCCAGATCCAGCACCAGCACGTCCGGTGGCTCGGCCAGCGCCATCTGCAGGCCGCTGCGGCCGTCGGCGGCGAAGCTTGCCTGGAATCCATGTGCGGACAGCAGCGCCTGCAGGTTGTCACGCAGCAGGCGGTTGTCCTCGATCACCAGAATGCGCAGGGCAGGCAGGGGCATGGCTCAACCGTCGATCTGTTGCAGGAGGGCTTGAGCCTGTTCCAGCTTCGGATTGCTTGCCAGTGCCTGGAGTACCAGGGCGCGAGCCTGTGCCGGTCGCTTGAGTTTGAGGTGAGCTTCAGCAGCAGCAAGTTTCAGGCGTGCTTCGTGCATGTGCGGCAGCGCCAGTTCCATGACTTGCAAGGCCTGCTCCAAGGCGGCATCGCTGGCTGCGACCTGCGCCTGGTAATAGCCGAGGATGCCGATCAGCTCAACGTGATGGCGCGAGACATCGGCTGCGAGTGCAGCACGTGCGCCTTGCGCGTCGCCGCTCAACAGGCGTTCCACCAGGGCCATGCTGGTTTCATCGCGCCACGGTGTACGGGCGACCGGTGTGCGGCCGGTGGCCCGCACGATGGCTTCTGCCACGGCGGTGGTGGAGTACGGGTTCTGGCCGGTGATCAAGCGGCCATCGACCACCAGCTTGGGCATCATCAATGGCGCTTCCTGCCACTGCGCGCCACGCTGACGCAGTGCATCCTCAAGCAGCCATGGGAATTGCGGCGCCCACTTCTTGCCGAATATCGCTTCCTCTTCATTGCTGAAGCCGGTGAGTTGGCGACCCGCGACGAGCAGGCTGCCATCGGCCAGCCGCACCTCGGCCAAGGCGGCCGGACCGTGACAGACCGCGGCCACGATGCCGCCGTTGTCCCAGACCTTGCCCAACAGCTGCTGCAATGCCTGGTCGCGGGGCAGATCGAACATCGCGCCCTTGCCGCCGACCACATACACGGCGGCGTAGTCGGAGGCGTTCACCGCGGTAGTGGCCTTGGTGGCGGCCAGTTGCTGCATCGCCTGTGCGTCGGCCAACAATGCAGCGTTGAAGGGCTCGTCCGGGTTGTACTTGTCGGCCTCCACCGCGCCGCCCTTGGGGCTGGCGACCTCCACCTGCAGGCCGTTGGTCTTGAATACCAGCCATGCCTGCGACAGCTCATCGAACTCGTAGCCCGGGCGCTGCTTGCCGGCATCCTTGCCTTCGCCGCTGACTACGATCAGCACCTTGTCGGTTGCGGCCGATGCAGGTTGTGGCAATGCCGGTGCGAGTAGCAGGAGGGACAGCAATAGTCGCGAGGGCAGATTCATCGGTGGCTCCAGTGGCTTGGGAGGCCAGTGTCGCCAACGGATATCAAATGAATTTCAATCGCGTCGAGAAGCTGGGTCAGCGCAGTAGATGATGGCGTTTGAGCAGGCGCCGCAGCGACTGCGCATGAAACGCAGTATCGGCATGCAGCCCGGCTTCGCGCGCGCCCTGTACATTGCGGAACAGGTGGTCGACGAACAGGCTTCGTGCAGGCGCACATCCAAGCGTTGCACAGGCCGCCAGGTATGCTTTCGGATCAGGCTTGCGCACGCCCAGCGCCGCGCTGCACAGCACGCGGCGGCCGCCCAGCATCTGCTCGATCACCGGCCGCGTCAGCAGGCCATTGTTGGTCAGCACCGCAACCTGCACATCCGCATGCACGCGCTCCAGCACCGCCACGCAATCGTTGCGCAGCTTGGTCGCAGCGAGCCGTGCAGCGTGCCAGTGCGTCGCGTCCAATATGCTCCCCAAACGTTGATTCAAGGCCAGCAGCAACTGCTCAGCATCGAGTTCACCACGGGCATGGGCGAACTCCAGCCCGTCCGTGCGCAAAGCCGCGTCCACCTGCTCGGGTGTGCAGTTGGCAGCTTCGGCAAGCTGGCGCAGATGGATACGGTGATTGTAATCGGCGAGCAGGCCGTCGAAATCCAGCAGCAGGGCATGCGGTCGTTGCATGGGTGGCAAGGCAGGAACGGGGCTGCAGTATCGCTGGCATGGCAGCTGCGCGCAGCCTGCGACATCGCGTCACAGGTGAAATCAGACACATTTGCCTAGAATCAGGACACTTTGGTTGTCATAGCGTGGAGTTCACCGTGAAGCGTTCCAGCCTGCTGTTGTTGGCCCTCGCCGGCCTGTTGCCCGCCGCGCCTGCGCTGGCGCGTACCTGTGCGGTCAGCATCGAAAGCAATGACCGGATGCAGTTCTCAGTGCCGCAGATCCGGGTTGCCGCCGATTGCACCCAGGTGGACCTGACCCTGAAGCACACCGGCAGGATGCCGGCCACGGCGATGGGGCATAACTGGGTGCTGACGCGTACGCCGGATTTCCAGCAGGTAGCGACGGCCGGCATGCGCTCGACCCTGGCTGACAGTTATCTGCCGAAGAATGATGCGCGGGTGATTGCGTTCACGCCGGTGATCGGCGGCGGGCAGACCACGCAGGTGCGCTTTGCGACCAGCAAGTTGACGCGTGGTGGTGACTACACCTTCTTCTGTTCGTTCCCGGGGCACTGGGGAATGATGAAGGGCAAGCTGGTTTTTGGTTGATTGATACGGTCTGAAGTTGCAGGTGCGCTGCGCGCACCTCGGCTAAATGCGCAGTTCCCGGGCGGGCTTTGTGGGAGCGGCGTAAGCCGCGAAGCAAATGGCAGCATCAGATTGCACGCGGACCAAGGCCTGGGGCAGGGTCAGCTTCGCGGCTTACGCC
>NZ_JBRREF010000134.1:0-8679 GCF_056760135.1 Stenotrophomonas sp. STEN023
CCCCCCCCCCCCCCGCGGGCGCCCCGGCCGGGGGGGGGGGCCGCCCCCCCCGGCGGGGCCCGGCACCCCCCCCCCCCCCCCCCCCCGGGCGGGCCCCGCCACTACAAGCAGCTCCAGCCGAGCATGGCTCGGCACTACAAGGAGCTCCAGCCGAGCACGGCTCGGCTCCATGGATGGAGCTGCCTGTTCAGGGAGCCTGTCGCGGGAATTGCAGCTCGCCGCGCGCGCTGCCCATGCGGAACGGGATCGAACGCAGCGCCAGCCCGGTATTGGCCTGCACCACGAAATGCAGGTGCGGGCCGCTGCTGTGACCGGTGTTTCCGGATAACGCGATGGCTTGTCCGGCGGCCACGGCTTGGCCTGGGCGGACGCTGGCGCTGCCTGCCTGCAGGTGGGCATACAGCGCCATGCTGCCGTCGCTGTGCAGGATGCGCAGCAGGCTGCCTTGTTCGCGGCTGTCCACCACCTGCATCACGCGGCCGGCGCGCGCAGCCAGCACAGGCGTGCCTTCAGGCAGGGGGAAATCCACCGCGTACAGGTTCTGCGCATCGGTGTGGCTGTAGTGACCGGCGAAGGCCTGGCTGACCCGAACGGCTGTACTGCGCAGGGGTATTAGATAGAGGTGATCCTCCGGCTGCGCGGTCGGGTCGCCAGGGAACGCATCCAGGGCCAAGCGCAGCGGATCGCCATCATCGGCCAGCCATAACAAGCTGCGCTGTTCGCCTGCGCCCAGCACTGTGGCTGCCGGTACACGGCTGTCGCCCTGCAGCCGGACCTGCACCGGACCAGTGGTCAGGTTGCTGACGACGGCAGTGTGTCCGCCTGCACGTGCCTGCAGCTGCAGGCTGGCAAAAGCATCTGAGGTGGACGCCGCAACGGCAGAGGTCGACGCAGCAGGCAATCCCCAGGCTTCGCGCCAGCGACTGCTTGGACTGGCTTCGGCGTCGCTGGCGCACAGCAGTGCCAGTGACAGCAGTACAGGAATGGTGCGGGGCACAGTGCAGGGTCCTTGGGGCAGGGCCTGATTGTGCCTGTTTGGTTGCCCTGGAAACTTATTCATCTCTTTATGCGAATAAAGCGATTGACAGTCGGGAAGGCGGCTGGCAATGTAGCCTCACCATCGAGACCGGCAGAGGGACAGGCCCTTTGAAGCCGGGGCAACCAGCGGACGCGCAAGCGGCTGCGTTTGGTGCCAAATCCTGCGGAGACCTCCGTGTCTGCCGAAAAGATGGTTCGTTCCGTACCGCGTGTACGGCGAACACGAGCTTCGCGAAAGCTCGATGGCCGCTCCTTATCGGATACCGCCATGAGTTTCGCCACCGCTACCGCAGCTCCGCTTTTTCCTGTCGCTTCCCTCGACCGTATTGATGACGGCATGTCTGCCGTGCGCGGCGAGATCGAGCTGCAGCTGCGCATGCGTCACGCAGGGCAGCGTGCGCTGCGCCTGCGCTATGAGCTGGTCGGCGCGAGCGACGCACCGGTGGTGCTTGTTGCTGGCGGTATTTCTGCGCATCGCCATATTGCTGCGAATGCCGGCTATGCCGAAAAAGGCTGGGCCGAAGGTCTGGTAGGTGTCGGTCGCGCCTTGGATCCGACGCGTCGCCGTCTGCTTGGTTTTGATTTCATCGGTGCCGATGGCGAGCTGGATGCGGTCATCGATACCGCCGATCAGGCCGATGCCGTCGCTGCCTTGTTGGATGCATTGCATATCGAGCAGCTGCACGGTTTTGTCGGCTATTCCTACGGTGCTTTGGTTGGTCTGCAACTGGCCATCCGCCACCCGCGTCGCCTGCACAAGCTGGTCGCCGTCAGCGGTGCGCATCGTCCGCATCCGTATGCCTCGGCGTGGCGCGCACTGCAGCGCCGCGCAGTCGCCCTAGGCCAACTGCAATGTGCGGAGAGCCATGGTCTGGCATTGGCCCGGCAGTTCGCCATGCTCAGTTACCGCACCCCGGAAGAATTTGGCGAACGCTTCGACGCTGCGCCGGAAGTGGTCAATGGCCGTGTACGCGTCGCCGCCGAGGACTACCTCGACGCCGCTGGCGCGCAATACGTGGCCCGTACCCGCGTTGACGCCTACCTGCGCCTATCCGAATCGATTGACCTGCACCGCGTGGACCCCGCCGCCGTCAGCGTGCCGACCCTGGTGGTCGCCGTTGAAGGTGACCGGCTGGTGCCGCTGTCTGACCTGGTCGCGTTGGTTGAAGGGCTGGGTCCGCGCGGCAGTCTGCGCGTGTTGCGCTCGCCTTATGGCCACGACGCCTTCCTCAAAGAAACCGATCGCATCGACGCGATCCTCGCCACTGCCCTACGCCTGCCCGGAGAAACCGCATGAGCCTGTCCCACACTTCCGATATCTCCTGTAGCCGTGCCACGTCGGCAGTGCGTGCAGGCATCGACCGCGATACCGCCTACGGCGCGGTGACGCCGCCGATCGTACTGTCGTCCAACTTCAGCTTCGATGGCTTCGGCAACAAGCGCCAGTACGACTACACCCGCAGCGGCAATCCAACCCGTGATCTGCTGGGCGAGGCGCTGGCTGAACTGGAAGGTGGTGCCGGTGGCGTGATCACCGCGACTGGCATGGGCGCGATCAACCTGGTGTTGAATGCCCTGCTGGAACCGGGCGAGCGGCTGGTGGTACCGCACGATGCCTACGGCGGCAGCTGGCGCCTGTTCAATGCGCTGGCCAAGAAGGGGCATTTCGAGCTGATCACCGCCGACCTGACCGATCCGCGCTCGCTGGCCGATGCGCTGGCGCAGTCGCCGAAGCTGGTGCTGATCGAAACTCCGTCCAACCCGCTGCTGCGTATCACCGACCTGCGCTTCGTCATCGAGGCCGCACACAAGGCCGGTGCCAAGGTGGTCGTGGACAACACCTTCCTGTCGCCGGCGCTGCAGACGCCGATCGCCTTCGGCGCCGACGTGGTGCTGCATTCCACCACCAAGTACGTCAACGGCCATAGTGATGTGGTTGGCGGCGCGGTGATCGCGCGCGATGCCGAAGTACACCAGCAACTGGTGTGGTGGGCCAATGCGCTGGGCCTGACCGGTTCGCCGTTCGATGCTTTCCTGACCCTGCGCGGCCTGCGCACCCTGGATGCGCGTCTGCGCGTGCATCAGGAAAACACCAGTGCCGTGGTTGAGCTGCTGGCGGCCAGCGATGCGGTCGCAAATGTGTATTACCCAGGCCTTGAGTCGCATCCGGGCCACGCGGTGGCAGCGCGCCAGCAGAAGGGTTTCGGCGCGATGCTCTCGTTCGAGCTGGCCGCCTGCCAGGGCGAAGATCCGTATGCAGCGGTGCGTGCCTTCCTGGATGGCCTGCATTACTTCACCCTGGCCGAATCGCTGGGTGGCGTGGAAAGCCTGGTCGCGCATCCGGCAACCATGACCCATGCCGCGATGAGCGCCGATGCACGCGCAGCAGCCGGCATCAGCGAGTGCCTGCTGCGCCTGTCGGTCGGCATCGAATCCAGCGAGGATCTGGTTGCCGATCTGCAGGCTGGTCTTGAGCGCGCCGCCAAGGTGATTGCCGAAGCGCAGCTGGCCGCCGGCAACTGTAAAAAGACGGTGGATGCATGAGCGCGGTACTGCGTCCGCTGGAGCAGCCGCAGACACGGCTGGTGCTGTTGGGAACCGGTACGGTCGGTTCGGCCTTCGTAGCGCGCTACCAGGCGCTTCAGCAGCGCCAGCTGAGCCTGCCATCACTGCATGTGGTGGCCAATTCGCGCATTGCCCTGGCCTGTGAGGATGCACCGGACACCGCACTTTCGCGGGCGCGTGACGCGCAGCGGCAGGGCGACAAGCCCGTGCATCAACAGGAAGTAGGGCGTCTACGCGCCGGCGACATCGTGGTTGATGCCACTGCCAGCGAAGCCGTCGCTGCTGATCATGCGCCTTGGTTGGCGCAGGGCATCCATGTGGTGACGGCGAACAAGCTGGGCAATGGCACCGCCTTGGTGCGCGCGCAGCAGATTGGCGTTGCAGCCGCAGCGGGCGATGCCCGTTATGGTGATGCGGCGACGGTTGGTGCTGGCTTGCCGCTGTTGCGCAGCATCCGTGCGCTGGTTGCAGGTGGTGACCATGTGCACGCCATCGAAGGCGTGCTGTCCGGGTCGTTGGCCTGGTTGTTTGATCGCTACGACGGTAGTCAGCCGTTCTCGGCTTGTGTGCGTGAGGCAGCAGCTGCCGGCTACACCGAACCCGATCCACGCATTGACCTCTCCGGCGAAGACGTACGCCGCAAGCTGCTGATACTTGCACGTGCAGCGGGCGTACCGTTGGAGGCCGATCAGATCAGGGTTGACTCGCTGGTGCCGGCTGCTTTGGCAGCACTGTCGGCCAGCGATGTGGATAGCGCATTGTCTTTGCTGGATGCCCCTCTGGCCGAGCGCCTGCAACAGGCGCAGGCGGCTGGATTGAAGCTGTGCTTCGTCGGCCGCCTGGATGCGCAAGGGGCGAGTGTTGGCCTGCGCGCATTGCTGCCGGGCCATGCCCTGGCGGGCGGCAGCGGTACCGACAACCGGGTGGCAATCCACAGCGATCGTTACAACACCCAGCCCCTGCTGATCCAGGGCCCGGGTGCAGGTGCCGAAGTAACTGCTGCAGCGCTGCTGGACGACGTACTGGCGATCGTCAATCGCTGAGCCGGAACTTCCGCTCCAGCATCGTGCAATGAAAGAAGGCTGCCACGAGCCCACTGCGATCCGCAGTGGGTTTGCGTGCGGTCGCTTCGGTCGGGATGCTGGTCGGGGCGGCTTGCGTTGGCGTCGCGCATGAGCTGGATGGCGCACGATTCGACAGCAACGGGGCAGCGCCAAGGCTCTACCATGTCGAGATTCGGGTAGCGGCTGTCTGCGCGCCAATCCGGGGCCGGAGTTTGGCTCCGTGTCCCTCCATCTGACAGGTGTATTCGTGTCCAAAGGTGTTCTGGTTTCGCTGGCAGCGTCCCTGCTGTTCGGGTTGATGTATTACGCCAGCCCGCAGCTGGAACCGCTGCAGGGCGGTGATATTTTCGGCTGGCGGGTGTTGTTCGCGGTGCCGCTGGTGGCACTGATGCTGCACGTAAGCGGCGAGAAGACGCTGATCGTCGACACCTTGCGGCGGGTGCGGGTCGAGCGCCGTCTGTGGTGGGGGTTGCCGCTGTGCGCGGGCATGGTGGGGGTGCAGTTGTGGCTGTTCCTGTGGGCGCCACTGCATGGCCGCGCGCTGCAGGTATCGATGGGTTACTTCCTGCTGCCGTTGGTGATGGTGCTGCTGGGACGGGTGGTTTACGGCGAACGTCTGTCCATCCTGCAAAAGCTGGCGGTAGCCAGTGCCGCCATCGGCGTGGGCTGGGCCTTGCTGCGCAACCACGGGCTTTCCTGGGAAATGCTGCTGGTAGCGCTCGGGTATCCGGCCTATTTCCTGCTGCGCAGGCACCTGCGCATCGGCCATCTTGGCGGCTTCTGGGTGGAGCTGGTGCTGTTGCTGCCGGTGGCTTTCTGGGCGGCGATTGGTGACGGCCAGCAACTGCTGGCAGCGCTGGCGCAGAAACCATCCTTGTATGCCTTGATTCCACTGCTCGGGGCGATCAGCGCGGTGGCGCTGATGTGCTACATGCTGGCCTCGAAAATGCTGTCCTTCAGCCTGTTTGGCCTGCTTACCTATGTCGAGCCGGTGCTGCTGATGCTGGCCGCACTGTTGCTGGGTGAGAGTGTCGGCCATGGACAATGGCCGACCTATGTGGCGATCTGGCTGGCGGTGGCACTGTTGGCCCTGGAAGGCGTGTTGAAGCTTGGTAAGCGCGGTGCCTGAAAGCTCAGCTGCGCTTGGCTTTGGCGGCGAGATGCGCCATCACCGCCTCACGGCTCATGCGTGCGCCGCTGCTGTCGACGGCGCTGAATGACACGCCGTTCTCCCATAGCTGGGGGGCGAACAGCACCGCGATATCTTCGGACGCCGTCTGCGATTGCAGGTTCAACAGCCGCTGGTTGAAGCCAGCCGCGCGCAGCCACGCGTTGTAGCTGGAGTTGTGCTCGGTGGCGAACTGCACCTGGTAGTGGCACTCCTTGCGTTCCGCCTCGGGGCGCGCATCACACTGCGGATTCCATTGGTGCAGGCCGATCACCGCATCGGCTTCCAGCTGTCGCTGGCCGGCAGCAGCCCACAGTGCAACGCACATGCTGGCGCAATGTGAGCGGACCCGTACCGTCAGGTTGTTGCGGTTGATCAGCCGCGCAGCCTCCAGGCCCGGATTGGCATAGCCACCGCCACTGGTGATATCGATGCGGCGCACGCTGGGGTTGGCATCCAACAGTGCTTTCATGTCGGTGGCGAAGTTCCTGCCGACGCTGCCTTCGATGCGCAGAACGCTGCCGCCTTCCTGCACCGACATCTGTGCTTCATCGACATTGGCCATGGTCGTGGATTTCTCGCCCTCGATCACCAGCGCAGCAGTGCCTGAGCCGGGTGATGCAGCGACAGCTGCTGTTGCATGCGGGGGCGCGGCGGCAGTGTCATCTGCCGACGGCGCCGGCTTCCGGCTGCCGAAGTAATAGGCCAATAACAGCAGAACCACAGCGGCAAGCACGATCTTGAACAGAGTAGTCATGCCACTGCCGGGTGCCGTGGTACGCGCGGCCGAACGCGGCCGACGTACCGGTGCCTGCTGGCCAGATTCTTTTTCGCCGTGCATCCGCTCCCCCTGAAGCTGCGTTGTGATGGGCGATTCTGGTTTAGCCGGCGGATTGATTGCAATACACCGGCTGGCCTGCGTCAGTGCGGCGCAGTGGCGTTTGCGATGTGCGCCTGGCGACGCGGTGAGGACTGCCTGTGGCTCAATCAAAGGAGCATTTGCAGGCGCCAGCCCAACGGGGCCAGCGCCGGCTTAGGCGCGGATCAGCACTCGATCACGTTGACGGCAAGGCCGCCACGGCTGGTTTCCTTGTACTTGTCCTGCATGTCGCGGCCGGTGTCGCGCATGGTCTTGATTACCTTGTCCAGCGAGACCTTGTGCTTACCGTCACCACGCATGGCCATGCGGCTGGCGTTGATCGCCTTCACCGAACCCATCGCATTGCGCTCGATGCAGGGGATCTGCACCAGCCCGCCGATCGGGTCGCAGGTCAGGCCGAGGTTGTGTTCCATGCCGATCTCGGCGGCGTTCTCGATCTGCCCGGGGTTGCCGCCCAGTGCCGCCATCAGGCCGCCGGCCGCCATTGAGCAGGCCACGCCCACTTCGCCCTGGCAGCCGACTTCGGCGCCGCTGATCGACGCATTTTCCTTGTACAGGATGCCGATGGCGGCAGCGGTCAACAGGAAATTGAACACGCCCTGTTCGTTGCTGCCCGGGCAGAAACGGTCGTAGTAGTGCAGCACCGAGGGAATGATGCCTGCCGCGCCATTGGTGGGCGCGGTGACCACGCGGCCACCGGCGGCGTTCTCTTCGTTGACCGCAAGTGCGTACAGATTGACCCAGTCCAGCGTGGTCAACGGGTCGCGCATTGCCGCTTCCGGGCGCGAGGACAGTTCGCGGTACAGCGCCGGTGCGCGGCGGCTGACATTGAGGCCGCCGGGCAGGGTGCCTTCGGAACGGATGCCGCGGGTCACGCAGGACTGCATCGCGTCCCAGATCTCGCGCAGGCCGGCACGGATCTCGTCCTCGCTACGCCAGCACTTTTCGTTCTCGTACATCATCTGCGCGATGCTCAGGCCGCTGCGTGCAGCCTGCGCCAGCAGCTCATCGCCGCTCTTGAACGGATAGGGAATCGGCGTCTGGTCGGGGACGATGCGGTCATCGGCCGCGTCGTCCTCATTGACCACGAAGCCGCCGCCCACCGAGTAATAGTCGCGGGTGGCGATGATCTGGTCGTCGGCATCGTAGGCGGTGAAGCGCATGCCGTTGGTGTGGTAAGGCAGCTTCTGGCGCTTGTTCATGGCCAGGTCGCGCTTCTCATCGAAGGCGATCTCGCGCTGGCCCATCAGGTTGATGCGCTTGCTGCTGCGGATGCGCTCCAGCGTGGCCGGGATGATGTCCGGGTCGATCTGGTTCGGACGGTGGCCTTCCAGGCCGAGCAGTACCGCCTTGTCGGTGCCGTGGCCGCGCCCGGTCAGGGCCAGCGAGCCGAACACCTCGGCGCGGATGCGCACGGTGTTCTGCAGCTGGCCCGGATCCAGCAACCAGCGGTGGACGAAGCGCTCGGCCGCGCGCATCGGGCCCACGGTGTGTGACGAACTCGGACCGATGCCGATCTTGAACAGGTCGAACGTACTGACGGACATGCTGATTCTGCGTACTGCGTTGAGATGGCCGCTATTCTACGGGTTCATTGCTGCAGGCCATGCTTGCAGCGCAGCATTGCTGGAGCAGATGCGCGATGGGATTAACCCTGTACCAACGTGATGATTGCCATCTATGCGACCTGGCGCTGGCGGTGCTGGCGCAGGCGCGAGCGCCCGAATTCGACAGTGTGTTCATCGATGACGATGAGGCGCTGGAGGCGGCCTTTGGCACGCGCGTGCCGGTGTTGCGGGATGCAGGCGGCAGGGAGCTGGATTGGCCGTTTGATTCGGCGGCGTTGGCGGCATGGTTGCCGCCACACCTGTAGTGCCGAGCCATGCTCGGCAAGGGCTTTCCCGGTAAACCCCAAGCATGTAATGCCGAGCCATGCTCGGCAGAGGCTTTACCGCCCCCCCAGC
>NZ_JBRREF010000135.1:0-8367 GCF_056760135.1 Stenotrophomonas sp. STEN023
TGTGGGGGGGGGGGGCGGGGGGCCCCCCCCCCCCCCCCCCTCCCTTTTTTTGCGCGGGGGGGGGGGGTGGGGGGGGGGGGGGGGGGGGGGGCGCCCCCCGCTCCCACAATCCCTGCGGTGTTGATGTGTTGCCTTGGAAAGGCCCTTGCCGAGCATGGCTCGGCACTACCTGGTTCCGTTCAGGCTGGTTCGTTGGGGATCAGCATGCTTTCCAGCTTGGTGATGCAGTCGCGCAGCTGCAGCTTGCGCTTCTTCAGCCGCTTGGCTTCCAGATCGTCGTCAGGGTTGGCGGCCAGGCGCGCGATGTCTTCGTCCAGGCTGCGGTGTTCGGCGCGCAGGACGGCGATGCGTTGGCTGATCTGCTCGGGGGTCATGGTCTCCACGGGGATTGAGCATACACGTTGCCGCCAGCCACGTGAGGGACCCCGCCGACCCGGTAGAATGGCTGGATGAGCGCTGTCATTTCCCTGCCCGATCCCGCCCCGCGGGCCCGTGATCCGCACGTGGCCGAACGTGAACACCAGAAACTCGGCAAACGCCTGCGTCACCAGGTAGGCCAGGCCATTGCCGACTTCGGCATGATCGAGGCCGGCGACAAGGTGATGGTCTGCCTGTCCGGCGGCAAGGACAGCTATACCCTGCTGGATATCCTGCTACAGCTGCAGAAGAAGGCGCCGGTGCCGTTCGAGCTGGTGGCGGTGAACCTGGACCAGAAGCAGCCGGGTTTCCCCGAGCATGTGCTGCCCGAATACCTGGCCTCGGTAGGCGTGCCGTACCACATCATCGAACAGGACACCTATTCGGTGGTGAGCCGGGTGATCCCGGAAGGCAAGACCATGTGTTCGCTGTGCTCGCGCATGCGCCGTGGCTCGCTGTACACCTATGCCGAAGCCAATGGCTTTACCAAAATTGCGCTGGGCCATCACCGCGATGACATGGTGGCCACGTTTTTCATGAACCTGTTCCACCACTCCAAGATTTCCGGCATGCCGCCCAAGCTGCGCAGCGACGACGGCAAGCATGTGGTGATCCGCCCGCTGGCCTATGTGCGCGAAGCGGACATCATCGAATACGCCAACACCCGCCAGTTCCCGATCATTCCGTGCAACCTGTGCGGCAGCCAGGAAAACCTGCAGCGCAAGCAGGTTGGCCTGATGATGAAACAGTGGGAAAAGGACACGCCCGGTCGCATCGAGCAGATCTCGCGCGCGCTGGGCGATATCCGCCCTTCGCAGCTGGCCGATCCCAAACTGTTCGATTTCATGGCGCTGGGTCGCCGTGAAGACGCGCCGCAGTCTGATGCGCAGGCATGGCTGGACGGCGAAGACCAGAGTGCGCGGAGTGGTAGCGTCTGACCTCCGGCACCACTCCAATTTCCTGGTGGCATGGCTTGCCCATTCCCCTATCCCGATTCCCTATTCCCGGCTCCTAATTCATGTTTTTCAAGAACCTCACGCTGTTCCGTTTCCCTACCTCCATTGATTTCTCCGACGTCGACACGCTGCTGCCGCAGGTGGTGCTCAAGCCGGTCGGCGCGCTGGAAATGACCTCGCGCGGCTTCATCTCGCCGTTCGGCCGTGAAGAAAAGATCCAGTTCTCGCACCGCATCGGCGATGCGCTGTGGCTGACCGTCGGCGGTGAAGACAAGATCCTGCCCAGCGTGGTGGTCAACGACCTGCTGCAGCGCAAGCTGGAAGAGATCGAAGAGAAGGAAGGCCGCAAGCCCGGTGGGCGTGAGCGCAAGCGCCTGAAGGACGACCTGCTGCACGAGCTGCTGCCGCGCGCCTTCGTCAAGAGCTCGCGCACCGATGCCTTCCTCGACCTGCAGCACGGCTACGTCGCCGTCGACAGTTCCAGCCGCAAGACCGGCGAGAACGTGATGAGCGACATCCGCGGCATGCTCGGCAGCTTCCCGGCGATGCCGCTGAACGCCGAAGTCGCACCGCGCGCCATCCTGACTGCCTGGATCGCCGGTGAGCCGCTGCCCGAAGGCCTGAGCCTGGGCGAAGAATGCGAGATGAAGGACCCGGCCGAAGGCGGCGCGGTGGTCAAATGCCAGCATCAGGAACTGCGCTGCGACGAGATCGACAAGCACCTGGATGCCGGCAAGCAGGTCACCAAGCTGGCGCTGATCTTCGAGGACAACCTGTCCTTCGTGCTTGGCGACGACCTGATCGTGCGCAAGCTGAAATTCCTCGATGGCGCGCTGGACCAGCTCGAGCACATCGACGAAGAAGGCCGCCGTGCCGAACTGGATGCCCGCTTCGCCCTGCAGAGCGGTGAAATCCGCCGTCTGTTCCTGCTGTTGGAACAGGCATTCAAGCTGAGCAAGGCTGATAGCTGAACCCGTTGCTGACCTACCCGGTTTCGTAACCGGGTAGGGACTATGCTGGAGCCATGGTTAGTCTGTTCCGCCGCCTTGTTACGCCCGCCGCGCCGGTGATCCAGCGCGATACGGTGCGCCTGCGTCTGGACGATGCCGAGATCGAAGTGCTGCGCGTGCGTGATCCGCGCGCACGTCGGCTCAAGCTCAGCGTGGACGAACGCGGTGCACGGCTGACCATGCCGCTGCGGGCAAGCCTGGTTTCCGGCGAGCGTTTCCTGCAGGCCAACCGGCAATGGTTGCAGCAGCAGTTGGCGCGGCTGGGTGGTGATGGTTTGCTGGCACCTGCACTGCGCCTGCGCGAGCCCGGTGTGCTGCCCTTGCGCGGTGAGTTGTTGCCGGTGCAATGGCAGGAAGGGCGGTTTACCCGCATCGAGGCGGATGCGGGTGTGGTGACGATCCAGCTGCCGGCGCGTGCAGGCGAACCGGCGTTGCGGCGCGCGCTGCGCGAATTCTATGAAGTGCAGGTGCGCGCCGATGTCGGCCAGTGGCTGCCACGTTATCTGCCGGGTTTGGCGCGTGCACCGTCACGGCTGCGGCCCAAGGTGATGTCCTCGCAATGGGGCTCGCTGGCGCCGGATGGTTCGATGGCCCTGGATCTGGCTTTGGTGTTGGCGCGGCCGTCGGCGTTTGAGTACGTGCTGGTGCACGAGCTGTGTCATCTGCTGCAGGCCAATCATTCGCCGGCGTTCTGGGCGGAGGTGGAAGCACGTTTTCCAGCGTGGCGCGATGAGCGTGATTACCTGCGTGAGGAAGGCCGCAGGCTGAAGAGCACCTTGCATCAGCTGCTGCGCGCGCAGGGCTGAAGCCAAAGCAGGCCACTGTAGTGCCTAGCCATGCTCGGCAGGGGCCTTGCCGGCAAGATCAAAAGCGCCCCCTCATCCCAACCCTCGCTCCGCGCCCCGGCCCTTGCGCTGGCGCAAGGGCGTTCGATGGGCAGCGAACCTGTGGTTCGCAAGCTGCCCCTCTCACCCCGCAAGCGGGAGAAGGGCTCAAGCAGTAGCAACAGCCAAAAGCCAAAATCCAAAAGCCCAAAGCCAAAAGCCAAAAGCCAAAAGCCAAAAGCACCCCTCCCCAACCCTCCCCTCGCCTGCGGCAAAGGGAGGGGGAAGAGCGGACGCTGCAGGCGTCGAAACAGCCGCCAAGTGCAGTATCCATCCCCTCCCTTTGCCGCAGGCAAGGGGAGGGCTAGGGAGGGGTGCCTTTGCTTCTGTTTTTGCTTTTTCGTCCGATTTTGTTCCTGCTACAGCTGCAGCAACTCACCCCACCCGGCGCATCACCTCAGCCGCACCACCGGTCGAATAGCGAAACACCGAAACCGCCTCCGCCAACGCACTCGCCTGCTGCTCCATCGAACGCGCAGCGGCACTGGCTTCTTCCACCAAAGCAGCATTCTGCTGCGTGGTTTCATCCATCTGCACGACGGTGTGATTGACCTGTTCAATGCCGGCCGACTGCTCCTGCGACGCCAACGCGATCCGCGCGACGATATCGCTGACCTGCTGCACCGAGTCGACAATCTCACCCATCGTGCTGCCAGCCTGCGCAACCAACGCTGCGCCATCATCCACCTTGCTCATCGAGTCGCCGATCAGCTCCTTGATCTCGCGTGCGGCGGTGGCCGAACGCTGCGCCAGGCTGCGCACTTCCGACGCTACCACTGCGAAGCCGCGGCCCTGGTCACCGGCGCGTGCGGCTTCCACTGCCGCATTCAAGGCGAGGATGTTGGTCTGGAAGGCGATGCCGTCGATCACGCCGATGATCTCGGCAATGCGTTTGGACGACAGCTCGATAGCGCGCATCGTCGCCACCACCTGTCCAACCACATCGCCGCCGCGTGCGGCGACATCAGCAGCGCCCACGGCCAGCTGATTGGCCTGGCGGGCCGAGGCCGCGTTCTCGCGAACGGTCGACGTCAGCTCCTCCATTGATGCGGCGGTTTCTTCCAGGTTGGCGGCCTGCTGCTCGGTGCGGCGCGATAGATCGTCATTGCCAGCCGCCAGCTCATGCGCTGCACTGTTGATCGTCAGCGAGCACTGCTTGATCTGGCCGACAATGCCGGTCAGGCGTTCGGCGGTGAGGTTGGCATCGATCTTCATTGCCTCGAAGTCGCCGGCGTAGTCACCTTGCACGCGGTGGTCCAGGTCACCGGCGGCCAATGCGGACAGCATCGTGCGCAGCTCGCCGGTGGTGGTCGAAACCACCTCCAGCAACTGGTTGATGCCGGTGGTAAGTGTCTGGATGAAGCCGGCCTCGCTTACCGACTGCAGGCGCTGGTCGAGTGCGCCGGCCGAGGCGGCGGCAACGATGTTGGCCACGCTGTTTTCCAGCAACAGCTCCTGGGTGCGATCGTGCCATTCCACCGCGAAGCCGCTGCGGCTGCCGTCGGCGTTGAATACCGGCGTCACCACCTGGCTGAAGTGCACCGGGCCGATCCTGATCTGGCCATTGTGTACGCTCTTGAGTTGGTCAAGCATGCCGCGGATGCGCGCCGGGTTGGCGTGGAAGCGGTGGATGCTGCTGCCAACCAGGGTGTCGACGTTGAAGTCAGGGAAGGCTTTGCGCAGCGTTTCCTGCTGGTTGCGCAGCAGCGCGACCACCGATCGGTTCACATAGCGGATGATGTGCTCGTTGTCTGCGATCATCATGCCGGTACGCGATGCATCCAGCGAAGCGCGGATCTGGCTGTTTTCGTGATGCAGCGCGGCTTCCTGCTGGTGCTTCTGCTCAAGCTGGGTGCGCATGCGCAGCACGCCATCGGCCAGGGTGCCTGCTGCGAAGTTTGCTTCACCAGCAATGGCGTCGCTGCTTTCGCCGTTGGCGATTGCGTCCACCATCGCGCGCAAGCGCGTGGGCGCTGCGCCCAGGGTCAGTACCTGGCGGCGCAGCTGCACTGCCATCGCGCTGATGAAGGCGGTTTCGACCACCACGTACAGCGCATGCAGCAGCACGATGTTGAAGCCACTGCCCGCAGCGAAGGCGCGCACCGGCAGGCCGCGGGTCTGCAGCCAGTAGAAGGCCAGGTGATGCACGCTGATTGCGGCAGCAGCAACCACCACCGGGATCCAATCGCGGTAATACAGCAGCAGTGCGATCACCACGAAGACGCCGAAGTGCATTTCCAGCAGGCCATTGGCCTGTTGGATGGTGGCCGCCACCAATGCCATCAGCACCAGGGCAACCGTCACCCGGCTGAGCAGGCTGCCCGGCGCCAGTTTGATCTGCACTGCCATCAGTGCCAGCGACGGCAGGCTGACCGCGTAGAACGGCAGCCATTGCCCCGACCACAGTGCCAGCGCCAACGAGGCCAGGCCGAGGATCAGGCCGAAGTACAGGAACAAACGGTCCGCCGCGCAGGCCAGCTGCGTGTAATAGGCGTCGGGAGGTGGCGTCGTGGCGTGGGGGCGAGCGGACATCGGGAACTCCGGTTCAGCAGGAACAGCGGGGAGGAAGGAATAAAGGTGGGTTGTGTTCGACCAGCAGTGCAGGCGGCCAGCTGGCCAGTGCTGCATCGCTGCGGCCACAGGCCAGCGCGGAAGGCTGCAGGGGGCCGGCATAGAGCGGGTTGCCATCGGCGGCCAACAGCAGCAGCGCATGGGGGGCAACTGTGTTCAGTGAGATGGCAAGCCCGCCTTGTGTCTGCAACGCGGCGCTGATCTGCTGCCAGGCCTGCTCGTCTTGCTCGCAGGTGCAGCCGGGTGGGTCCAGTCGGATAGCCAACGGCGCGGTCGTTGCCGGCAGCTGTCCCCGCGCACGCAGTCCATCCACCAGCGCCGTGATCGCAGCTTCGTCAGCGGCGGGGCGGTGGCCAAGCGCGGCGACGCTGGTCGTGGTCCAGCCCAGCCAGCAGGCGAGCAGGATCAGGCCGGTGACGACACCGGGCCGAAGGGCGGGGCGGGGGGGCATGCGATGGTGGGACGCGCAGCACCCGTTGCGGGGCTGCGGGACATCTTCTCGATTACGGCAATGCCGGGGTTATCGGCTGCCGCGCTTACTACTGAAGCCGATGCTCTTGGCATCGGCTCCCATATTCAGCTCGCGTCAGGCAATGCCGCGATGAAGTCTCGGATGATCGTGGCGACTGCCTCGGGGTCATCCATGTGCACATGGTGATGACCGGGCAGGGTATGCAGGCGGCCATCGGGCAGCAGCGCTGCGCGCTGGCTGCGTTCCGGCTCCGGGAAATAGGCCTGGGCCGGGGTGGCGTAGATCACCTGCACCGGACACTGGATGGCGCTGACCACATCGCAGACCTGTTCTTCGGTCATGCGCACCGCGGTGGGCAGCATCAGCCGCGGGTCGCTACGCCAGCTCCAACCACCGTCGACGGGTTTGACCCCGCGTTCGATCAGCAGCCGTGCCGAGGCCTCGCTGAGCTGGTTGACCATCATTCGTGCGCGTACCGGCGCGCTCAGGTCGGGGAATACCCGCAACTGCTTGGCGTCGAGCTTGAGCATCGCGTCCACATAGGTACGCAGCCGCAGCACGGTTTCGCCCGCCGGTGCGGTCAGCCCGCCGAGTGCCTCGATCGACACCAGTGCCTGCACCCGCTCACCGGCCACGGCGGCGATCAGGCTGGCAATCGCCGCGCCCATCGAATGGCCGAGCAATACGAAACGGTCCCAGCCCAGCGCGTCGGCAATGGCCAGGGTCTGCACGATGGCGTGCGGCGTTGTGTACGGCGTGGTCAGCGGCAGGTGGTCGCTATAGCCATGGCCGGGCAGGTCGACCATGGCCAGATCCAGCGTTGGCAGCTGTGCGGCCAGCGGCAGGAAGCTGGCGGCGTTGTCGAGCCAGCCATGCAGGGCAAGGACCTTCAGGCCATCCGGGTTGCCGGCGCGCAGGCCGGCGACGCGGATGCCATCGAGCTGCAGTTCAAATGGGGCTGCGTTCATGCCGGTTGCGCCGCCGCCAATGCTGCCAGCGCGCTGGCGTGGGCAGTGCTGTCGTTGAGGCAGGGAATGTAGCGCATGCGCGCGCCGCGTTCGGCCAGGGTTTCGGTGAAGCCCATCTGCACTTCTTCCAGGGTTTCCAGGCAGTCGGTGGCAAAGCCCGGGCAGACCACGTCCAGCGTCTTGATACCGCTTTCAGCCAGTTCCCACAGCCGCGGTTCGGCATAGGGCTGCAGCCAGCGTTCGCGGCCGAAACGCGATTGATAGGCCAGCTCCCACGCATCGTTGGCCAGACCCAGCGCTGCGGCAATGGCCTTGGCGCTGGCTTGGCAACGCTGCGGGTAGGGATCGCCGGCATCGGCCAGGCGCTGCGGGATGCCATGGAAGGAGAACACCAGCTTGCCGCCGCGGCCATGTTTGGCCCAGTAGTCGGCAATGGAGGCGGCGACTGCGGCGACCCAGGCCGGGTCATCGGCGTAGTCGCGGATGGTCTGCACCGTCACCTTGGGGTTGCGCGCCTGCCATTGCTGCACGCGGTCTTCGATGGAGGCGGTGGTGGTGGTCGAGTACTGCGGATACAGCGGCAGCACCACGATCCGCTGCACGCCTTCGGCAGCCAGGGAATCAAGCGCCGACAGCATGGCCGGTTCGCCGTAGCGCATGGCTTCGCGCACCCGCCATTGTGGCAGCTGCTGTTGCATGGCCTTGGCCAGGCGATGGGTGTAGACCGCCAGCGGCGAGCCTTCGGGCAGCCACACCTGCGCGTACTTGTGTGCCGAGCGACCGCTGCGCAGCGGCAGGATCAGCCCGTACAGCAGCGGCTTCCACAGGAAAGCGGGGATCGACACCACGCGGGGGTCGCTGAGGAATTCCGCCAGATAGCGCCGCACCGCAGGAGCAGTGGGGGTTTCGGGCGTGCCTAGATTGACCGCGAGCAACGCGGTGGAGGGGGCGTTGGACATCCGGCCATTTTCGCAGGTATGGGCGGAGAAGGGAGCGCTGCGGGTTTGGTGTATTGGGGGGGGGGGGGGGGGCGGGGGGGGCGCGGCCGGGCGGGTCGCAGCCGACGGCCCGGGAGCGAGAGGGCCCCCA
>NZ_JBRREF010000136.1:0-8331 GCF_056760135.1 Stenotrophomonas sp. STEN023
AGTGCCGAACCATGTTCGGCAGGAGCTTTCCTGGTAGCGCCCACAGAGCCCCAAGGCTTTGGCTTTGGCTTTGGCTTTGGCTTTGGCTTTGGCTTTGGCTTTGGCTTTGGCTTTGGCTTTGGCCTTGGCCTTGGCCTTGGCCTTGGCTCGGCTTTGGCTTTGGCCTTGGCATCGGCTTGGCATCGGCTTGGCTTTGGCTCGGTTTTGGCTATTCCCTTCTCCCGCTTGCGGGGGAAGGTGCCCGAAGGGCGGATGGGGGAGCTTTTGAGCTTTTGAGCTTTTGAGCTTTTGAGCTTTTGAGCCTCGGAAGCAACTGCCTCAATTCACCTTCAGCACTCCGCTCTGCCCTCACCCCAACCCCTCTCCCGCAGGCGGGAGAGGGGCTTAAGCAAAACAAAAACAAACGCCACCTTTCGGTGGCGTTTGTTTCGCATCACTTCAAACCAAGCATCACTTCTTGCTCAGTTGCTCCCACAGGAAGCTGTAAGCCAGTGCCGACATATGCGCGGCCTGCGCATTGTTCGCCGCACCACCATGACCACCTTCGATGTTCTCGTAGTAGGTCACGTCCTTGCCTGCGTCGATCATCTTGGCCGCCATCTTGCGGGCGTGGCCCGGGTGGACGCGGTCATCGCGGGTGGAAGTGGTGAACAGCACCGGCGGGTAGCTCTTGGCCGGATCAAACAGGTGGTACGGCGAGAAGGTCTTGATGAAGTCCCAATCGGCCGTATCCGGGTTGCCGTACTCGGCCATCCACGAGGCGCCGGCCAACAGGTGGCTGTAGCGCTTCATGTCCAGCAGCGGAACCTGCACCACCACCGCACCGAACAGCTCCGGGTACTGGGTCAGCATGTTGCCGGTCAGCAGACCGCCGTTGCTGCCGCCCTGCACGCCCAGGTGCTTGGCCGAGGTGATGTTGCGGGTGACCAGGTCCTGCGCCACCGCCGCCATGTCCTCATACGCCTTGTGACGATTCTGCTTCAGCGCAGCCTGGTGCCAGCGCGGGCCGTACTCGCCACCGCCACGGATGTTGGCCACGACATACACGCCGCCCTTGTCCAGCCACGCGCGGCCCATGCCGCCGGAATAGCTCGGGGTCAGCGAGATCTCGAAACCGCCGTAGCCGTACAGCAGGGTCGGGTTGGAGCCGTCCAGCTTCATCGCCTTGTCGTGCACGACGAAGTACGGCACACGGGTGCCATCCTTGCTGGTGGCGAAGTGCTGCTCGATCACCTTGTCACTGGCATCGAAGAACGCCGGCATGGTCTTGAGCACTTCAGGCTGCTGGCCGATTTCGGCCAGGGCCAGGGTGGTCGGGGTCAGGTAGTCGGTGACGGTCATCCACACCGCGTCGCTCTCATCCGCGTCCACCGCGCCAACACCAACGGTACCGAAGGCCGGTGCGCCGGTGAAATCGCTGCTCACCCAGCCGTCCTTGCCGTGGGTCAGCACCTTCAGGCGGTTCTTGACGTCGTCCAGTACGTTCAACACCACGTGCGACTTGGTCCAGGTGGCACCGGCCAGCGAGGTGGTGTCGGTGGGCGCGAACAGCACGTCGAACTCGCGCTTGCCGGCCATGAAGTCATCGAACCTGGTCGCCAACAGCGAACCGGCGGTATAGGTCTTGCCGCCCACGGTCCACGGCTCACGCAGTTCCAGGGTCAGCCATTCGCTGCGGACACCCTTCTCGGCCGAGTTCGGTGCGTCCACCTTGGTCAGCTTGCCATCGGCGCCGATCAGGAACAGTTCGTTGTTGTAGAAGGCAATCGTGCGGCTGACGAAGTTACGCTCGAAGCCGGGCGTATCGTCGTGCATCGCCGAAATGTACATGTCTTCCGGCTTGCCCTCGTACACCGTGGTTGCGGCGCTGATCGGGGTGCCGCGCTGCCAGCGCTTGACCACGCGCGGGTAGCCGGAGGTGGTCATCGAACCCGTACCGAAATCGGTGTAGACGAAGACGTTGTCCTGGTCGATCCAGCCCAGACCACCCTTGGCCTCGGCGCGGAAGAAGCCGTCCTTGATCCAGTCCTTCTTCGAGACGTCGAACTCACGGGTGACATCCGCGTCGGCGCCGCCGCGCGACAGCGCGATCAGGCAGCGGTTGTATTCCGGGCGCAGGCAGTTGGCGCCGTGCCATACCCAGTTCTCGCCCTCGGCCTTGTTCAGCGCGTCCAGGTCCAGCACGGTTTCCCACAGCGGCTCGGCCTTGCGGTATTCGACCAGCGTGGTACGGCGCCAGACGCCGCGCTCGTGCTGCTTGTCCTTCCAGAAGTTGTAGTAGTAATCGCCGATCTTCTGGACACCCGGGATCTTGGCGTCCGAGTCCAGCACTTCGCGGATGCCGGCTTCCATCGCCTTGAACTGCGGGGTCACGGCCAGGCGGCCTTCGGACTTGGCGTTCTGCTCCTTCACCCAGCCCAGCTGTTTGTCGCCGGTGACGTCTTCCAGCCAAGCGTACTTGTCCTGGGAGTCGTCAGCGGCCATGGCGGCCCCGGCCAGGCCGGAAGAAAACAGACCTGCCACAAGGCAGGCAGAGGTGAGTCGGGACATGTTGGCTCCATGCGGTCATAAGCCGCGAACGCTAACACAGCCCCTGCCCCGCCCCCACGTGTCGAAGGTCAGGCCGCCTGCGGCAGGCGGCGCCGGGCCGGGCGCCGGCCACGGGTGGCCTGCGGGCCGCGCTTGCGCGGCTTGGCGTGGCGGTTCCGCCAAGCTGCGGGTAGGCGAAAGCGGTACAGCGCCCACCAGGCGGTGAGCGGCATGCCCAGCAGCCACAGTGGCAGCCAACCGATCCATTCGCTGTGGCCGCGTGCTGCCGGCCATACCAGCACCAGCGCCATCCCCGCCAGCGCCACTTGTCTGACGCAACGCAGCACCTGCGGATCGGGCACGTCCTGGGCATTACGGCGGGATGACGATGCGAGCGGCTTGGTCATGACGTTCTCCGGCAACATGGCTGTGTTGGAGTGCATCCTCGGTGGCCGCCATCTCACAGACTGCGACCTACCATTGACGGGCGCATCATTGCCCGCCGAACATGCAGCCCTGACCTTCACTGGTGCCTTGCCCGTAATGCGACCGATTCCTGTCTTCCTGTCCGCCGTATTGTTGAGTCTCGCCCTGCCGCTGACCCCGGCCCATGCACAGGAGGCTGCTCCGGCGACGACGACGGTGGAGGGGATTGCCGATGGCCCGATCGACCTGCAGCGCTTCATGGGCCGCTGGTATGTGATCGGCCGTGTGCCGAATTTCATCGAGCGCGGCCATGTCGCCAGCATCAACACCTATACCCTGCGCGATGAGAACAAGGTATCGATCCGTTACCAGTTCCGCGAAGGTTTTGCCGAGCCGGAAGAAGAGATCGACATCCGCGCCAAGGTGGACGAAGAAAGCGGCAATCGCAGCTGGCGCACCTGGTTCTACCGGGTAGTGCCCACCCGTTCGCGCATTCTTGAGGTTGCTCCGGATTACTCCTGGGCACTGATCGGCTACCCGGGCCGGGAGATGGCATGGATCTTCGCCCGCGAGCCGGACATGGACAACGCCACCTACCGCCAGCTGGCCACGCGCCTGCGTGACAAGTACGACGTCAACACCGACAAGCTAAAGCGCGTACCGCAGCACCCGCAGCAGGTGGACAAGCTGGGCTTTGAAGTGCCGAACAAGAAGTAACAGGCAGAGTCTGATTCTGCTGTTGTAGGAGCGGCGTAAGCCGCGAAGCTCATATTGCCGCAGCCTGCGAAGGGCTTACCCCTCCCCAGCCCTCCCCCCGCCTTCGGCGCAAGGGAGGGAGCAAAGCGTAGTGCCGAGCCATGCTCGGCAAGGGCTTTACCGGTAATGCCCCCAGCCGAGCACGGCTCGGCTCTACAGGTGCCACTCATCCACCTGGTTTGGCGGTCTCTATGACTACGCCCAGCTGCTTGCCGGCTTCGGCCAGTTTGACCTTCTTGCCGTCGCTGCGGGCGATCAGATAATCCGCCGCCACCCAGCCGCTCTTGCCGTCCGCACGCACATTGCACCATTGCAGGTCGTCCAGGCAGCGCTGCACTTCCACCGTGGTACCCACCGGCAATACCGCCAGGCGCTCTGCACGCTGATCGGGCGCACTGCGCAGGTTCAAGCCGTTGCTGACTTGGGCGGCGGGTTCATTGATCTGCGGCTGGAACCACAGCACCACGCCGATGATCGCCGCAGCCGCGGCGATACGCAGATACAGACGGGGCTTGCCGTCGGTGGACTTGAACAACCTGTGCATGGCGAATGCGGCGGGACCGATGCGGCCAGATGAAGGACCTATGGTGACACGCCAAGCTTGAACCCACGCCGTTGCAGCCGCGCCACGTTCAGGCAGCGCCGACATCCATCGCCGAAAGCCGTGCTGCGCCTTCGCCTCCGGCAATTTTCAGGCTGTACACGCCGGCATTGGGCACATGCATTGCAGTCTGGAAGGCACGGAATGCCTGCATGTCCGCAGCCCCATTTACCGCCCGCCCTTGCAGGCGCCAGGCCAGCAGGCCGATCCAGATGCCGTGACCCACGAATACGCTGCCATCTTCGAAGCCATGTAGGCGAGCCAGCAAGGCCTCAACCCGAGCCGCGAAATCATCGAAACTGTCGGCGATATCGCCATCGCGATGTGCAGGATCGCCGCGCTGCCAGTAATTGCCTGCCAATACCGCCACATCACCGGGCGCCTTGCCTTCGACCGTGGCAAGCGCCAGATAGCTGAACTCGTCCAGCTCGGCGATCTCCTGTGCTGCAAGCCCGTGGGCATCGGCGAAGTACTCCGCCGTCTGCCGGGCACGCAGCATCTGTGAGCAGTACAGCTGCGCTGGTCGCAATGGCCAGCGCGCCAGAAGATCCAACACCTGTTGCCGGCCCAGGTCGCTGAGCGGGATTTCCTTATCAGCCATGGCGAACGCACCTGCGTTGGCCATGCTCTGCCCATGCCGAACGAAGTACAGCGTCCGCATTCCCTCCGGGGCGGACGCCGTCTGCATCAGGCAGTCATGCCGCTATGCCGCAACAAGGCGTCAATCTGCGGTTCACGGCCACGGAAAGCGCGGAAGTTCTCAGCCGCACTGCGGCTGCCACCGCGCGACAGCACTTCATCACGGAAACGCTTGCCGGTCTCGGCCAGTGCGTCCGGTGCTTCTTCGAACGCAGCATAGGCGTCGGCACTGAGCACTTCGGCCCACTTGTAGCTGTAATAACCGGCCGCATAGCCGCCAGCAAAGATATGGCTGAACTGATTGGCGAAGCGGTTCCAGGCCGGCGGGATGTTCACCGCCACCTCGCCACGCACGCGCTCCAGCAGTTGCAGCACGCTTTCCTGCTCAGGCTGGTACTGGCTGTGCAGCAACATGTCGAACAGGCCGAACTCCAGCTGGCGCACGGTGAACATGCCGCTCTGGAAATTCTTCGCAGCCAGCATCTTGTCGAACAGTTCGCGCGGCAACGGCGCGCCAGTGTCGACGTGCGCGGTCATCGCTTCAACCTGCTCCCACTCCCAGCAGAAGTTCTCCATGAACTGGCTGGGCAGCTCCACTGCATCCCACTCCACGCCATTGATGCCGGCAACCGCCAGCTCACCAATGCGGGTCAGCAACTGGTGCAGGCCGTGGCCCATTTCGTGGAAGACGGTGGTGACTTCGTCGTGACTGAAAGTCGCTGGCTTGCCATCGTTGCCGCGGCCGAAATTGCAGACCAGGTAGACCAGCGGCGTCTGCACGCCCGCGGCGGTGACGCGGCGGTTGCGGCAATCGTCCATCCACGCACCACCGCGCTTTCCTTCGCGTGCATACAGATCCATGTAGAACTGGCCAACCAGCGCGCCATCGGCATTGACCAGTCGATAGAACCGCACGTCTTCGTGCCAGACCGGGGCGCTGTCCTGTTCCACCTTGAGCCCGTACAGGCGCTCGATCACGCCGAACAGGCCGGCCAGCACCTTGGGCTCGGTGAAGTACTGCTTCACTTCCTGCTCGGAATAGCTGTAGCGCGCCTGCTTGAGCTTCTCGGCCACATAGGCCAGATCCCAGGCCTGCAGCTCCGCCATGCCCAGTTCGTCGCGGGCGAAGGCTTCCAGCTCGGCACGGTCGCGCTGCGCATAAGGTTTTGCGCGTGCAGCCAGGTCGCGCAGGAAGCTCAGCACCTGCGGCGCATCGCTGGCCATCTTGGTGGCGATGGAATACTCGGCGTAGTTGTCGAAACCCAGCAATGCGGCCAGTTCGTTGCGCACGGCGAGAATGCGGTCGATATTGCCGGTGTTGTCCAGGGCAGCGTCGCCGAACTCCGATGCGCGCATCGCATGCGCGCGATACAGCTGCTCGCGCAGCGCGCGGTTGTCGGCATAGGTCTGCACCGGCAGATAACACGGCATCTGCAGGGTCAGCTTGTAACCCTCGCGGCCATCCTTCTGCGCCGCGGCGCGGGCGCTGGCGACCACGTCATCGGGCAGGCCCAGCAGGTCGTCGGCGACATCCACATACAAGGCGAATGCATCACCGGCATCGAGTACGTTCTGCGAGAACTTGGCCTGCAGACCGGACAGCTCTTCCTGCAACTCGGCAAAACGCGCCTTGCCGGCGTCGTCGAGTTCGGCACCGCCGAGACGGAAGTCGCGCAGTGCATTCTCCAGCGCCTTGCGCTGTGCTTCGTCGTAACTGGCGGCTTCCGGCACGGCAGCCAGCAGCTTGTACTGTGCGTACAACGCCGGGTTCTGCGCGACTGAACTGCCGAAGCGGCTGATCCTGGGCAAGTTGGCGTTGTAGACCTCGCGCAGCTCCGGCGTGTTGACCACCGCCTGCAGGTGAGAGACCTGGCCCCAGGCGCGATAAAGCCGTTCAGTGGCATCGTCCAGCGGTACCACGAAATTCTCCCAGCTCACCGGCGCCACGGTTTCAGCAGCTTTCACTGCGGCTTCGGCCTCGGCCAGCAGGGTATCGATGGCCGGGGCGACGTGTTCAGCGCGGATCGCGTCGAAACGCGGCAGGCCGGAGAAATCGAGCAGGGGATTGGTGGTGTTCACAGCATTCCTTCAAACAGTTCCGGCTACGCCGGTATCAAGCCTGATATGGCGACGCTTCCAGCCAGGCACAAGGCAGGGCCGGCAGGCCCTGCCCGGCCACGGCCGTGGCCACCACCGCGTCGGCGCCGACCACGTCGATGCCCTGCTGGCTGTACCAGTCCGGGTTGTAATAGCTGTGCGCGTAACGCTCGCCGGCATCGCAGAGGATGCTGACGATGGAGCCATCACGGCCGGCCGCACGCATCTGCTGGGCGGCGTACAGCACGCCGATGAAGTTGGTGCCGGTGGAGCCGCCAACACGACGCCCCAGGGTGGCGCTGACATGGCGCATCGCGGCCAGGCTCAGCGCATCACTCACCTTCACCATCGCATCAACGCAGGTGGGTATGAAGCTGCGCTCCACGCGCGGACGGCCGATGCCTTCCACACGCGAGCCGCCTTCGCAGGTCATGTCACGCCAGTCGCGGCCTTCCAGCGCGGCGCAGTAGCCGTCGTAGAAAATCGACACTTCCGGGTCCGCACAGAGGATGCGGGTGTCGTGGCGGCGGTAGCTGACGTAACGGCCCAGGGTAGCTGCAGTGCCGCCGGTGCCGGGGCTGCAGACGATCCATTCCGGCACCGGATGCGGCTCTTCGGCCATCTGTTTGAAGATGGACTCGGCGATATTGTTGTTGGCGCGCCAGTCGGTGGCGCGCTCGGCGTAGGTGAACTGATCCATGAAGTGGCCGCCGGTTTCGCGTGCCAGCCGTTCGGATTCGCAGTTCAGGTCACAGGCGCGCTGCACCAGATGGCAGCGGCCGCCATGGAATTCGATGGCGGCGATTTTTTCCGGCGACGTGCTGGCCGGGATCACCGCGATGAATGGCAGGCCCAGCAGACGCGCGAAGTAGGCCTCGGACACCGCGGTGGAACCGCTGGAGGCCTCGATCACCGGGCGACCCTCGCGCAACCAGCCATTGGCCAGCGCGTACAGGAACAGCGAGCGCGCCAAACGGTGCTTGAGGCTGCCGGTCGGGTGGCTGGATTCATCCTTCAGATAAACATCGATACCGGGGAAGCCCGGCAGGTCGATGGGAATCAGATGGGTATCGGCCGAACGGTTGTAGTCGGCTTCAATCTTGTGGATGGCCGCCGCCACCCAATCACGCTGGGACATGGATCGCCACTTATTGGTGAATGCTGGGGTGGATTCTACTTGGTTGGGCAAAACCGGGGTGGGGGGAGGGGGTTATGGGCGACCCCCCCCGGGCCCCCGCATTTGCAACCACAACACCCCCCCCCCGCGGCAGGGTGGGTGTTGT
>NZ_JBRREF010000137.1:0-7735 GCF_056760135.1 Stenotrophomonas sp. STEN023
GATCTTAGGCGGCCTGACACCGGCCGCCTATGCCCAACAGTTGGCGGCCAAAGCCGCTACGATTAAATCTGGACTCTAAAGGGCCCCGCTACTGAAAGCGGGGGGACGTCGGGGATTGCGCCGGAGCTGAAGCAGGATCCTCAAGATGGCTCAGCCTCCGTTTTGATTTGCAACCGTGAGTTTTGAGTAAACGAGATGCCAATTTATAATCCAGGGACGGAATACAGAAGAACCGGATCATATGGCCGTCGTAAGCACCCAATAACTGGTGCCGTCACCGGGCATAGTGGTGACGACTGGGCGGCCCCCGCGAATACCCCAATTCGAGCTGCATATGATGGTGTTGTAGTTAAGGAGGACTATCAGTTCAATAGGGCCAAGGGAACGGGCTGGGGTAACTACATCGTGCTTGAGCACGATGTAGGAGGTAAGCGTGTCGAAACCCGTTATGCACATATGATTGAGCGGTCTTCGCTGAAGAGGGGGGAAGCCGTAAAGAAGGATCAGGTGATCGGTAAGGTGGGTTCGACCGGCGGCAGTACAGGTAATCATCTCCACTTTGAAGTAATTGTTGCGGGCGAGTACACAAATCCTTCGGCTTTTGATTTTTCCGGGATAAATGAAAATGACAGGGCGAGTGGCTGGTCCTATCCTTTTGCGTTGCCAAGCGGTAAAGGCGCGCTGAGCGCCGTCCACTACATTCAGGCGCTGTACGCCGCGCCAGATGGTCACTACCCCGTTGGCGCAAATGGGATTTGGCATGGCGGGATTCACTTTGGCGATGAGACCGGGGCGTCGCTTGCGCAGGGGGTGAAGCAGCTTGGGGAGCGTAGTGGTGTGCGTAGTATTGCCGATGGTGAAGTCATCGCGTACAGGCTAAACAATAACTATCCCGCCATTGAATACACGCTTAGTGGCAGGAAAGCACTCTATTCCAATGGTTTTGTGCTGGTTCGGCATAAACTGGTGCTGCCACGTAGTGCTCGGATCGCAAAGTCGATCGGTTCAGCCGAATCTGAAGCAAGTGCTGAGGATCGGCTGTCGGCATCCTATGCCGAGTCCGTTATTGCTGCTCAGTTATTGGATATCGAGAAGGGGATCTCCGCCGCTGGGGGGGCTAAGGAAAAGAGCGGACCGGTCAAGAGTGAGACAGCGAAGGCGGGCCCAAGCGAGGAGTCAGAAGAATTTGTCTTCTATAGCTTGTATATGCACTTGTTGAATTGGAGTTCTTACGCAGCTGATGGGGGTATTCCAAGGCCCGGGTACTGGCTCGGTAGCGTGCGCTATGAGGTGTCTGAGGAAGCCGCTGAGGATCACCAAAGCGAGCCGAAAAGGGAAGTGGAGTTGCCTCGTTTTGAATTCAATCGGTTGCCCAGTGTTAGTGACGGTGATGCTCCTTGGGAAGAGACAAGGCTTTCAGATAACTCCGCTGGCGACCTGTCTTCTCCGGATTTCGGGTTGCTATTATCGAATACGGATGATGAGATGGAGCGCCCGGCGAATCCAGAAATGCGCGCAGGGCTCAATATACGAAGTGGTCCAAACGGAAAGTTACTGGGTCTCCTGTCTAAAGGTGCCCAGGTTCGGTTCGGAGAAATACAAAAGATTGGAAAGCGCAATTCGCGCTGGGGCAGGATAGCTGAGTTGATTTCCGGGGAGGTGCTTCCAACCGTTATTGGGGATGCTGTTGACGGTGCTGCAGCAGAAGGTTGGGTGTACTTGGGGAAAATGAAATCGATTTTTGATAAGCCCGAATCGATGGACACAGTGGTTGTGCTCAAGGAGCCGCACGCCGTAAAAGCTGGAACAATACTAGGCCAGGTCGGAGAGTATCAGGGGTTTGAGCTGGCGCGTGCTGCACCTACAGCGGGGCTCAATTCTCAGCTACACCTGGAAGTGTTCTCTACGGGGGATCTACCTGGATTCGTCGGTAGATGTCGTGCATACGCAGCCCGACTGCCACGAGAGGAAAAGACTACTCTGGTCCTGCAGGTTGGTACTCAGTTGGTACAAGTGGCTGCGGCTGATGTCGTGCTCAAGGTCGGTGAGTTGCTAACTGTCTCGAAAGAGGGGCTAGGGGTTTGGGCTGAAGTTAAGCGGATGAGCGCAGTGATAGTCAGCAAGGCCTCACTCAAGCCATTTGACAGTAAAACAAAGCGCTATGGAAAAGACGGCCCGTTGTTTTCGGGATGGTACGTCGGCGTGAACGGCGAACGAACTGAGGATCCTAAGATTGGGCGTGGCTATCCAAACCGGGAAGTCTTCACCCCGGCGATTGATTCGCTTTGGGTAGAAGCTGTGCGCATACCAGTGACAGAGCGGCCGGAGAAGGTGTTGCTTCAAGATCTTCCAGCCTGGAGTAAGTTTCCGCTTGATCTAGCATCAGGAAAAAGCTCTGCAAGTACTGTGGAGAGAGTAATACCGCGTGCGGAGCTTGATGCATCTCAACGTGACGACAAGGCGGTCGGGCCGGATGGAACCCGTTGGTGGCGAGTAGCTGCCCTAAGAGATGCTGTGGGCTGGGTTTGCGAGAAGGGTCATCCATTGGTGGAGTGGCGGTCGCCTTGGGCATGGCCGGGTTTTGAATTTGTTGAAGAAAGGTCTTTGACTAACGCGGATCAATTTGCCTGGGGCCTGTACACGAAAGGTCTGTCTTTGATCGGGGAGAAGTCAGAGCATAAGATGCGCGCGGATAAAGTTTGGGGAAGTACGCTTCACAAGCGGATGTATAAGGCTCTAGATCTTGATGGAGATGGAAATCTCACTTTGGAGGAGCTTCGTCGTGCTCAAAAGTCGCCTCTCATTTCGCGCCACCTGCAGCACTTGATAGTTAACTATGAGAGCGAGTGGGGTGGTGATATGGCGAAGTGGGATGAGCTTGATAATATGATGCTTGATGCAAGGGGTTCAGATTGGTTGGCAGAAAAGATTCGTATTAAGAATTTGTTGTGGTGGGATGATGTTTTTAGGGGTGAAAAATCTCTGGCAGGTTCAGGCGTTTTTCACATCAATCCCATTGGAATGATTTCAAATTTCGCTGGTGTAGCTCCTAGGGTTGGTAATAATTTAATCACATTGGAGATGCTTCAAACTACACACTATCGGGAGGGCTCTGCGTATTATGAGTCGATTCTTCCTTTTCTTAATGAGTATGCTGAAATATTCGAGGTAAATACTCATCTAAGAATAGTTCATTTTCTTTCTCAGGTTGGGCATGAAAGCGGATTCATTGTTAAGTCAGAGAGTGGTGATTTTAGTGCCACAAGGATGAGGGAGGTTTATGGTTGCCGTGGCGGGGAGCGAAATTATGATAGGCGTACCAACTCTTGCAGCATCGGTCGTCTGAGGGATAAGTTGTGGAGCAATGAGAGGGACTATGCTCATAATCCGAAAGCTCTCTTTAGCTACGTTTACGCCTCTCGCATGGGTAATGGCGATGAGGCGAGTGGTGATGGTTATGCATATAGGGGGCGCGGAATAATTCAGCTGACAGGTAAATCGAATTATAGAAGGTATACGGAGATTCATAACTCCAAAGTGCCTGCAGATCCTAGAGATTTTGTTAAGAATCCCGATTTGATTTCTACGGTTCTGAGATACGGAGTCGAGTCGGCATTTGTATACTGGGATATGGTGGGCGCCAACTTGCTAGCTGATCGAGATGATGTTCGAGCAGTTTCGAAAATTGTCAATGGCGGATTTAATGGTCTTGCGGATCGCGAGAGATGCCTTTCTAAATTAAAAAGGTTGCTGGGGTTATGAGGTCTGGATTTTCACTGAGATTAGCGTATTTCTTGCTAGGATTATCATCCATTGGAGTAATCGATGCTTCGGCTTCGCCGAGATGCGGAAAGGATGCCGTCGATTTAATTCCACGAGGCTGGTCGGTTCTCGCAGAAGTGCGCGGCGATTTGAATGGAGATCAGGTGGAAGACGTCGCGATCGTAGCGGCGGAGAACGTGCAAGCAGGTGGCAAGCGTCGCCTGATTGTTGCTCGATCTAGTTCTAGTCTTAATCAGTATTGTGTGTACTTTGTTAATGACGGCTTTGTTCCCATTGCTAGTAGCCCTTTCATGGAGGAACCTTTCAGTTCGGACGGGCTCGGGATTGACAGAGGGTCGTTAGTCATTTCGTTTGATGTGTTCTTCAATGCAGGTAGTTGGAGCTCCAGAAGTATTAGCTATCGATTTCGGTTCGCGAATGGTGTTGCACGTTTGATTGGTTATGACTCAAGAACGATGTCGCGGGATTCTGGCGGGGAGAGTACTGTCAGTATTAATTTTCTTACCGGGGAGTTGCAAGAGACTGCGGATCGGAGTCGACCCTATGTGTCAAAGAAGAAATGCCCAGAATTATCCAGGCGTCTGGTCTTGATGGAAAACATCGACGATTCGCTAGATTTTGATGGTGCTGGCTTACGTTGCAGATAGGATGGAGTTGGTTGGAAGATTCTTATGGTGCATGCAGCTAAGAGCCTGAGTACTCGCTTCAAACAAGCCGCCCAGCGCAAGCCAACGGCAGGTAGCGGACGCGTCCCGCACAGCGGCGACCCGTTGCTGGGCTTCGCCGCACCCGCAGGCATCGTCCACGTACCGATCAATGCGGGAGCGTTGATCGGTCATATGGGTGAGTACCAACAGTACGTTGATGCCCAAGCCGTACCGCGCCGTGGCATTCGCCCATTGCTGCACCTGGAAGTATTTGCAGGCGATGACCTTCCCGAGTTCATTGCTCAATCGCGGCGCTATGCCGGCCTTCAGAAAGAAGGTAGCGGAACGTTGTTTGTAGTGGATGCAGGTGCGCACTTGCGCCAGCCGGCCGAGCCGGAGGGCCTGCTTGAAGCGAACGCTTTGCTGATGCAACTCAAGGACAGCGGGCTGAGTCCTTGGGCCAAAGTGCAGCGTTGCACGCTGCGCATCATGGATTCCGCTGTTCTCGGCACTTACTCCACGCAGGATAAGTCGTACGCGAACTTCAAGGACGCACAGTTCACTGGTTTCTTTATTGGCGCTACCGCGCAGGAAAGAACGCAGTCTGCCAAAGTTTCAAAAGAGAAAAGGTACAACCGCAGAGAGCTGAAATTTCCAATAGGGTTGCCTTTCTGGGTTCTACGCAAGGACCTGAAATCGCCACCTGCCGGCGGCATGAAGACCTGGACACGTTCACCGTTACGGCTCGATGGCCCCCGGGGATCGGCCGTCGGCATGGCCCGGGTTCTTACCCGGGCCGATTTGGAGAAAACGGAGCTCTATCATCGCGCATTGGATGAGGACGGAAACAGCTGGTGGTGGATATCCGCACGCGCCGAGGCGGCCGGGATACTCGGGCATGGTTGGGTATGTGAGCAAGGACACGACAAGGTTGGCTGGAGATCACCGTGGATGTGGCCAGGCTTCGAAACCCTGGAAGAGAGTGGTGTCGAGCCAGTCGATTTATTCACAGCAAGCTTGCTTAAGCTTCAGGTGTTGAAGAAGGATGAGGTGCAGCAGTTCCAGATGCGCGCGGACAAGGTTGAAAAGAGCGCGCTGATCCGGAAGTTGCATGAGCAGTTGGACACCGACCGCAACGGGCACATCAGCAAAGCAGAGATGCTAGCGGCGAGCCGACAGCCAATGTTGTTGCAAGCCATGAGTCGCCTGATCGTGCGCTACGAAAGCGAGTGGGGCGGCACCGACGAAAAATGGAATGCGCTGGACCCGCTGATGCTGGACGGAACACCAGAGTGGCAGGCCGAGAAAATACGTATAGGCAAGCTGCGCTGGTGGGCGGAGGTTGCTGGCAAGGTCGGGGGGGTTCCGGCGAAGCCAGATGTGTACCATCTTCATCCGATTGGTATTTTGAGTAACTTTCACTCGCCTAAGGTTGAGATGAGGGCGGGGGAGCTTGACGACGGCGTTGTGCGGAAGAGCGGGGCCGAATGGCACAGTCGATTTAAGGCGAGCAAACAAATCTCGGATCTCAAGGAACCCTTTCGGGCGAATGTGCAGAAGTTTATCTCTGCCTTGGAAGATGGTGGGGTTACAGTGTACTTAACAAATACGCTGCGCCCGCCGCAGCGATCATATTTGATGTATTACGCCAGTGCCATATTCAATGGCATGCCCCCGGGTGAGGTTCCACCTTTCGCACCAAGAAATGGGGATGCGCCAGTTAATATCGATTGGGAGCACTTGGATGAAAAGGGGGTTCCTGACCTTCCCGCTGCTAAAGAAGCTGCTCGGCGAATGTATGTGCTTTTCGCAGCACGGGGTGCTATTGGGCGGGAATACAGTTCGAATCACAATGGCGGGGAAGCTGTAGATATGAGCTTCTCGCCGGCGTGGGGGATCGGCTGTACGGTGAAAAATGCCTCGGGTAAAGATGTTGCGATCAGAACCATGCGGGACATTTTAAATATAGGGTTTAGTTATTCCGTAACGCACTGGGAATACCACGGGCCCAAGCGGCAAAAGGATCCCGTACATTGGTCGAGAACAGGTGGTTGACATGGCTCTTAATAGCGGAAATTTTATTGGGACTTTCTTGTTGGCTTCGTTGCTGGTCTCATGTCAGGGGAAGTCAGATAATGCTGGAGTGTCGTCAAGAGACGCTGGTCGCGAGCCGAAGGATGTAGCGAGTCAGACTAGTGGTGCGCAACAACCTCTCGACGACAATTCGGTAGCATTTCAGGGTGGAGCTTGGCGCAGCGGCGATGTAGGAGGAAATGAGGGCGGCGCTCGCTACTTTGCGACGCTGGGTCAGGTTCCAGTGGCGGGTGTCCGCTTCCAAGCATACGATGCTGTTTCGATGAGCGCCGTTTGCTGTTTCAAGATTGTTGGTGTGGAGTTAAGTGAGAAAGATCTCAGGGGGGGGCTCAATATATCGGGGGCTGCTGTCCTTGATATTTTCAACTATTGGACTTCTGACGGTATGCCTAGCGGAGTGCACGTCTTCGAATTGGTAAAAGAAGGTGGTCTCGTAAGTCGCAGTTTTTTGCAGACTCAGCAAGAAGTAGATGGATGGCAGTTGATGTACGGTGGGGATGGTGGCGGGTTATTGTTGCCGGAGGATAGCGAAGTCGTCGCTGGTAATCTGCTGCGTGTCGGAACTAAGCGCTTCTGGTTGCAATCAGGTTACGAGATGCTTGGTCAGGGGGCGGGAGTAATGGAGCTGTATACGCTTCTTCCAGAAGGTGGCGGAGTTGAACGCCGAGTCGAGATTCCCTACGGGACGGAATATTGATTGTTTACTCCTGCTTGGAATGTCGCTAGATAAATCTATTTTCCGGAGATCTGGTTTTTTTAAATAAATGACTTGAAAGAGTGCTGCGGTCGATTTTTGCAGGCTTTTTCACTCGGGGCGGGGGCAGGGTTTTCCCGGGCGGTAGTTGTTTCCCTGTGGTTAAAAAGTAGAGGCATTAAGGCCCTCTTGGCCCTCTTGGCCCGCGGCGGCGGTGTCGGCTTGGATACGGGAAATCGGGGCGGTCAAGCTGGTTGATCATGGAGCCCACCCAGATAGGTGGGAGTGGTGACATTGCTAAAAGAAGTTGTTCTTTATCTGTTGTTTTACGCGATCGGGGGGGCGCTGCTGCAGATAAAGGCTGCGAAGCGAATAGCTTGAAATTCTCGAGCTATCCAGTTGCCATTGTGAATCGCCCAGGCTTTTGTAGACACTCTTCAGCCGTTTAGTGCGTACTGCCGTTCAAACTCTATCGGGGACAGGCCGCCATTGGAACCGTGTCGCCGTGTCGGGTTGT
>NZ_JBRREF010000138.1:0-6788 GCF_056760135.1 Stenotrophomonas sp. STEN023
CTCCCCAACCCTCCCCTGCGCTGCGCGCAAGGGAGGGTTGGGGAGGGGTGCCTTTGGCTCGCGGCCTTTAGCTCTTAACCTCACCCACCGGCAACGTCACATTCATGATGGTGGAGTCATCCGGGTCCGCCTTCACCTTGAAGCCCAGGCTCTGGCACATCGCCAGCATGGTGCTGTTCTCACGCAGCACCTGCCCTTCCACTAGGTTCAAGCCCAGCCAGCCGGCGTACTCGATCATGATCTGCATCAGCTTCCAGCCGATACCGTGGCCCTTCAGGTCCGAGCGGATCAGGATGCCGTACTCGCCGCGGTTGTAGTCTGCATCGGCGTGCAGGCGCACCGCACCGAGCATCTCGCCGGTCTTGGGATCAATCGCCACCAGCGCGATCGAACGCGCGTAATCCAGCTGGGTCAGGCGGGCGATGAACTCGTGGCTGAAGTGCTTCACCGACTGGAAGAAGCGCAGCCGCAGGTCATCGTCGGTGACGCGCGCGAAGAAGGCGCGGAACAGGCCATCGTCTTCCGGCCGCACCGGGCGGATGAACGCCTTGCCACCGTCGGACAGATCGATCGTGCGTTCCCACTCGGTGGGATACGGGAAGATCGCGAAGCGCGGATGGCCGCGGCCCTTGTGCAGGCGCTTGACCGGAGTGATGGCCACGCGTGCATCCAGCGCGATTACGCCGTTGCGGTCGGCCAGCAATGGATTGAGATCCAGCGTACGGATTTCCGGAATATCCGCTGCCAGCTGCGCCAGCTTGACCAGCACCATCGCCACCGCGCGCTCGTCCGCCGCCGGTACATCACCGTAAGCCTTGAGGATGCGCGAGACGCGGGTGCGGCCTATCACTTCATGGGCAAGCCGCAGATCCAGCGGCGGCAATGCCAGGGTCTTGTCGTCGATCACTTCCACTGCGGTACCGCCACGGCCAAACACGACCACCGGGCCGAAGACCGGATCGTCGGCAATGCCGGCAATCAGCTCGCGCGCCTTGGGCCGGGTCAGGCTGGGCTGCACCAGCACACCCTCGATGCGCGCCTGTGGGCGCTTCTCGCGGGCACGCTGCAGGATGGTGGTTGCCGCAGACTGCACCGCACGCAGGCTGCCCAGGTTCAAGCGCACGCCATCGACTTCGGATTTGTGCGGGATGTCCGGCGAGAAAATCTTCACCGCCACGCTCATGCCCTGCTCCAGCAGCGGCTGGGCCAGGTCCATCGCTTCGTGCGGATCACGCGCAACCATCACTTCCAACGACGGTATGCCGTAGGCCTGCAGCAGTTTGTGCGTGGCAACCGGATCCAGCCATTGCTGATCGTTGGCCAGCGCTGCTTCGACCAGCGCGCGCGCGGCCGGCACATCCACCACGAAATCCGCTGGCAGGCTGGGCGGCGTTTCCATCAACGCGGTCTGCGCTTCGCGGTAACGCACCAGATGCTGGAAGCCGCGCACGGCGTCGGCTTCGGTTGGGTAGGTCGGAACGCGGGCGGTGTTGAGGGTGACCGTGGCGCGGTCGTCATTGCCCAGCCATACCGCGAACACCGGCTTGTCGCGCAGCTGCCGCGAACGTTGCCCCAGCGTGGTGGTCAGCGCCTGCGCGGCTTCGGCCGAGGAAGTGAAAGCAGTCGGCACGTTGATCACCAACACCGCGTCGTTGGCGTCATCGGACAACAGCGCTTCAATCGCCGAGGCGTAACGGCCACCGTCGGCATCGACCACGATGTCGACCGGGTTGTCGCGCGACCAGCCCTGCGGCAAGGCCTGGTCCAGCAGTTCGACGGTGGCCGGCGACAACTCGGCCAGACTACCGCCGAGCGCCTGCAGCTGATCCACTGCCAGCCGGCCGACACCACCGCCATTGCTGAGGATGGCCAGACGGCGACCCGGGAAGGTTCCGAGACGGCCCAGGGTTTCGGCGGCGGTGAACAACTCGTCCAGTGCATTCACCCGCAGCAGGCCGGCGCGGTTGAAGGCTGCGCCGTAGACGGCGTCGGAATCGGCAAGCGCCTGCGAATGGGTGGTGACCACTTCCTCACTGCCGCGTGGCTTGCGCCCGGATTTGACCACCACTACGGGTTTTGCACGTGCAGCGGCGCGTGCGGCCGACATGAACTTGCGCGCATCGCTGATCTGGTCGACGTAGAGCAGGATGGCGCGGGTGCGGTAGTCGCTGGCGAAGTAATCGAGCAGGTCGCCGAAGTCGACGTCCAACGCATCGCCCAGCGATACCACCGCCGAGAAGCCGACCGAGCGCGCCACACCCCATTCCACCAGTGCAGCGGCAATCGCGCTGGATTCGGAAATCAGCGCCAGATCGCCGGCCTGCGGTGTGTGTGCGGCGATGCTGGCGTTGAGCCGTGCATGTGGGGCGATGACGCCCAGGCAATGCGGGCCGAGCACGCGCATCCCCTTGGGCCGTGCGGCGGCTTCCACCTGTGCGGCCAAGGAGCCCGGGCCCTTGCCCAGGCCGGAAGTGAGGATGATGGCGGCGGCCACGCCCAGCTCGGCGGCCTGGCTGACCACTTGCGGCAACAGCGTTGCCGGCACGGTGATGACCACCAGGTCCGGAATCCACGGCAGGTCCTTGAGCTTCTTGACCGTGCGCATGCCATCGATTTCGGCATAGCGCGGGCTGACCCAGCCGATCTGCCCGGCGAAGCCGCCGGCGCGCAGGTTGCGGATTACTGCGCGGCCTGCGGAACGATCACGTGGGCTGCCGCCAATCACTGCCACCGAACGGGGGCGGAATACGGTCTGCAGGTGATAGGTGCTCATTGCGACGCCTGTTGCGGGTACCGGGTCAAAGGTACACGGCTGCGGCGGTGGGTGGGCTGCGTTGGATCAAAGTGGGGGGGTTTGGGAGGTTGGTGGGGGGAGGGTCCTCAGCAACTGCGAAGAGCCCCCCTCCCCGGCCCTCCCCGGCGCTGCACGCAAGGGAGGGAGACAGGCTCTGCCCCCTCCCTTTGGCGTAGCCAAGGGGGTGAAGAAGGCCTGCTTGCGCGCCATTGGCGCGCGGCCTGATGAACGACCGAAGGCTATGCCTTCGGGCCGGACGGGTTGGGGAGGGGTGGTTTTTGCGTTTGTCGTTGGGTTGACCGGTAAAGCCCCTGCCGAGCATGGCTCGGCACTACAGGTTCCTCTACGGGTAACGCCTCTGCCGAGCATGGCTCGGCACTACAAGAGCGTTCCGCCGAGGATCATTGCGGCGATGCTGAAATAGATCACCAGACCGGTGACATCCACCAGCGTTGCCACGAACGGGGCCGAGGCGCTGGCCGGATCGAAGCCAAGGCGCTTGAGCACGAAGGGCAGCATCGAGCCGGATAGCGAACCGAAGGTGACGATGCCGATCAGGGCCGCGCCGATGGTCACTGCCAGCAGCTTCCAGTGCTCGCCGTAGTCGTGCAGGCCCGCCAGCTGCCAGACGGTGATGCGGATGATCGCCAAGGTGCCGAGGATCGCACCCAGCACCACGCCGGTCGGCAGCTCGCGCAGGGCGACCTTCCACCAGTCGCGCAGGCGCAGCTCACGCAGTGCCAGCGAGCGGATCAGCAGCGAGGTGGCCTGTGAGCCGGAATTGCCACCCGAGCTCATGATCAGCGGGATGAACAAGGTCAGCACCACTGCGCGGGCGAGCTCGTCTTCGTAGTGCTGCATGGCGCTGGCGGTGAGCATTTCGCCGAGGAACAGCACGCTCAGCCAGCCTGCACGCTTGCGCAGCATCTCCAGGAAGCCAATCTGCATGTACGGCTTGTCCAGGGCTTCCACGCCGCCGAACTTGTGCACGTCCTCGGTGGATTCATCGATCAATGCATCGAGGATGTCGTCGACGGTGACAATGCCCAGCATCTGCTGCTGTGCATCCACTACCGGGATCGCCAGCAGGTCGTGGCGGCGAATCAGCTGCGCTACCTCTTCCTGGTCCAGCAAGGCATCCACGGTCACCGGCGGGTTGACCTGGGCAACCGACAGGATCGAATCCTCCGGCTCGCCGGTGATCAGCCGCCGCATCGTCACCACCTGCAACAGCTGGCGGCTCTGCGGGTCCAGCACGTAGATGGCGTAGACCGTCTCGCGGCTGCGCTCCACTTCGCGGATGTGCTGCAGGGTCTGCGCCACCGTCCAGTCCGCCGGCACGCCGACGAACTCGGTGGTCATCAAGGCGCCGGCGGTGTTGGGCGGATAGCTCAACAGCAGCTGGATCGAGCGCCGCGCCTCCGGTGCCAGCAGTGGGATCAGCCGCGCCCGCTCGGCGTCATCCAGTTCATGGACGATATCGGTGGCACGGTCGTCGGCCATCAGCCCCAGCAGGGCCGCGGCGCGGGCCGGCGGCAACGCTGCGATCAGCGCGCCGGCATGCTGCAGCTCAGGGGCTTCCAGCAGTTTGACCGCGCGCGGCAAAGACAATGCCGCCAGCGTATTGGCCGCAAGTGGCAATGGCAGGGCGTTGAGGTACTCCACCGCGTCGGCGGTGTTGTAATCGGCAAGGGGCGCGCTCAGCGTGGCTGCGTCCACCACTGGCCGCAGAAATTGCTTCTGGTTCATGTTGATTCGCCTGTTCTGGATTGCGACCGCAACGCCAGCACAGGGCGAACCAGCCCTGTCAGGCGGTTACCGTCGCTGGTGTCGACGATCGCGATCGACTTCTACTGTCGCTGGACATGGGTTGGACTCCGGAAAGGTGCTGCGCGGTTCTACCGCCAGCGGCGCGAGTCTGGTCCTGTTGGCCGACGGGGTCAAGCCTGCACCGCTGCATCCCGCCAATGGAGGGCTGCTGTTCGCGTTCACTCACGGCACAGTGCGCATAATGTGAAATCCTCGGTAGGCAGCTGCCCGACCGGTCAGCTGAATCAATCAAGGAACCCCTTTCAATGCACGGCACCGGTCTCGAACTCGCCTTGGTACTGCTGCTGGCGGCGGTCATCGCCGTGCCGGTATTCAAGCGCTTCGGGCTGGGCGCGGTGCTGGGCTACCTGGCCGCTGGCGTGGTGTTGGGCCCGCACGTGCTGGGCTTCGTGCAGGACGCCGACCGCATCCTCAATGCCGCCGAGATCGGCGTGGTGATGCTGTTGTTCGTGATCGGGCTGGAGCTGTCACCGTCGCGGCTGATGGTGATGCGGCGGCCGGTGTTCGGCGCCGGTACGGTGCAGGTGCTGATCAGTGCGGTGGTGCTGGGCGGCCTGCTGCTGCTCAATCACTTCTCGTGGAAGAGCGCCTTGGTGATCGGCACTGCGCTGGCCCTGTCCTCCACCGCGGTTGGCCTGCAGCTGCTGTCCGAGCACAAGGCACTCAACTCCGATTATGGCCGGCTGGGCTTCGCCATCCTGCTGTTCCAGGATCTGGTCGCCATTCCCTTGCTGGCCGCCATCCCCTTGCTGGGCGGGGTCAAGAACGAAACCCTGAGCTGGCAGGATGCCTCCATTGCGCTGGGCGCGCTGATGCTGGTGATCGTGCTCGGCCGGCCGATGCTGCGCCAGCTGTTCAACATCGTCGCCCGCACCCGCATGCCGGAAGTATTTACCGCCACCGCCTTGCTGGTGGTGTTGGGCACGGCCTGGTTCATGGCCGAGGCCGGGCTCAGCGCCAGCCTCGGCGCCTTCATCGCCGGTGTATTGCTGGCCGACTCCGAGTTCCGCCACGAGATCGAATCGCAGATCGAGCCGTTCAAGGGTCTGCTGCTCGGCCTGTTCTTCATTGCCGTTGGCATGGGCATCGACCTGAAGCGGGTTGCCGCCGAACCCGAGATCATCGCGCTGGGCGTGGCCATCCTGCTGGCGGTGAAGTTCTCCATCCTGATCGCATTGGGCCTGGCCGCACGCCTGTCGCTGCGCAATGCACTGATGCTGGGCAGCGTGCTGTGGCTGGGCGGCGAGTTCGCCTTCGTGGTGTTCAACGAAGCCGAGCGCGCGCATCTGCTTGGGCGGATCAACCACGACCGGTTGGTGGCGGTGGTCAGCCTGTCGATGGCGATCACGCCGGTGCTGCTGCTCGCCCTGCAGCGCTCGCTGCAGCTCAAGCCGCTGCCGCGGCCGACGCAACCCGAACCGGATGAGACCCTGAAGGATGCAGGCGAACAGCGGCCGAAGGTGCTGATTGCCGGCATGGGCCGCTTCGGCCAGGTCGTCGGCCGTCTACTGACCGCGCAGCGCATTCCCTTTGTTGCGCTGGAGGCCGACCCGGACACGGTCAAGGACCTGCGCCGCTTCGGCAACCAGTTGTACTACGGCGACCCTACCCGCCCCGACCTGTTGCGTGCCGCCGGCGCCGAGCACATCCGTGTGTTCGTGATGGCGATGGACGACCCGGACACCAATCTGCGCGCGGTGCGGCTGGTACGGCGCATGTACCCGAAGGCAACGGTGCTGGCGCGTGCGCGCAACCGCCAGCACGCCTGGAAGCTGCTGGACATGTCAGCCGAACCGTTCCGCGAGGTATTCGGTTCCAGCCTTGAAGCCAGCGAACGCGTGCTGACTGCGCTCGGTATTCCGGACAGCATTGCGCGCGACCACGTGCAGCGTTTCCGCGAGCACGATGAAGCGCTGCTCAAGGCGCAGCATCTGGTCTATGACGACGAGGTGGCGGTGATGCAGACCTCGCGCGATGCCCGCGCCGACCTGATGCATCTGTTCGAGGCAGACGCCACTGACAGCACGACGGTGCCGCCGCCCAACGACAAGGACTGAAGCGCTTCGGGCTGGCATTGTTCTGTGCGCGCTGTGGGAGCGGCGTAAGCCGCGAAGCTGATGGTGCTGAAGTCGTTGCTGTCTATGTCATCTCATGAAGTAGCGGC
>NZ_JBRREF010000139.1:0-6550 GCF_056760135.1 Stenotrophomonas sp. STEN023
GCCGACAGCAATGAAACTGCTGCGATGCCTGCAATCGGATGTATCACGAGCTTCGCGGCTGACGCCGCTTCCACAATTGTGAGGTTGTTGGTAAAGCCCCATGCCGAGCATGGCTCGGCACTACGGTTTTACAGCCAATCGCGTGGGACCAGGTACTCGGCCAGGCGTGCTTCGTCGCTGCCGGTGTCGGGGCTGTAGCCGTACTCCCAGCGCACGCGCGGTGGCAGGCTCATCAGGATGCTCTCGCTGCGGCCGCCGCTCTGCAGGCCGAACAGGGTGCCGCGGTCGTAGACCAGGTTGAACTCGACGTAGCGGCCGCGGCGGTACAGCTGGAACTCGCGCTCGCGTTCGCCATATGGCGTGTCCTTGCGGCGTTCGACGATGGGCAGGTAGGCATCGAGGAAGCCGTCGCCAACCGCCTGCAGGTAGGCGAAGTCGGTTTCGAAGTCAGCGTGCAGGTCGTCGAAGAACAGGCCGCCAACGCCCCGCGTTTCATTGCGGTGCTTGAGGAAGAAATATTCATCGCACCAGCGCTTGTGCGCGGCGTAGCGCTCTTCGCCGTAAGGCGCGCATAGCTCGCGGGCAACCGTGTGCCAATGCTGCACATCTTCGTCGAAGGGATAGAACGGGGTCAGGTCGAAGCCACCGCCGAACCAGGCCGCCACCGTCTTGCCGTCCAGTTCGGCCTGGAAGTAGCGCACGTTGGCGTGGGTGGTCGGCAGGTAGGGGTTGCTGGGGTGGAACACCAGCGACACGCCACAGGCGCGCCAGGACGCTCCTGTGAGCTCCGGGCGGTTGGCGGAGGCGGAAGGGGGCAGGCGGGTGCCGGCGACGTCGGAGAAGCCGATGCCGGCCTGCTCGAACACCGCGCCATCGCGCAGGATGCGGGTGCGGCCACCGCCGCCCTCGGCGCGCTGCCAGCGGTCTTCGATGAAACGGGCCTGGCCGTCGGCCTGCTCGATGGCGGTGCAGATGCGGTCCTGCAGGCCGGTCAGATAGTCGCGTACGCGGTCGAATTCGTTCATGTGCGTACTGTAGCGCAGGCCGCTGCCGCGGCCTGCGCCTTGTCGCTTACTTGCGCAGTGACTTGCCCTTGCCGGGGCGCGCCGGTGCTTCGGCTTCTTCTTCGTTGTCGAGGTCTTCGGCGGCACGCATCAGCTGCGCGCCCAGGCCGGCCATTGCCCAGTTGGTGGTCTCGTAGACATCGCAGGCCACATGGGTGCCGTTGCCGTCGCGTTTGCAGATGGACAGCAGCTTGCCGGGAATATCTTCGTCGGCGGTGTTCTCGTAGACGCTGCGCAGGTTCTCGCAGCCAACGCGGACGCCGGCCTGGCACAGCTTCTGGTAAGCCGGGGCGGCGGCCTGCCAGTCGCCGGCCAGCGCATGGCGGTGGCCGAGCGCGTTGCACCCCTGCAGCTTGCCGCTGTCGCAGCAGGCCTGCGGGTCGCTGCCCAGCGGGCAGTCCTGCGGCAGCGGCAGTTCGACGAATACCTTCGGCGCGCTGCACTGCGTGCTGCCACCGGTGCGCTGGTAGACGGCGTAGCGGTTCCATTCGTCGACGCCAAGCAGGCCACCATTGCGCAGTGGCTTGAACACGAAGTCGCCGCCCTTGTCGTGGCGGATATGGATGGCACCATCCTGCAGGCGTGCGCGCATCTCACTGCCCATGCCTGCAGTGACCAGGCCATCGTTGCCGAAACCCAGTTCGTCCATCAGCCCGGTGCTGGCCTTGTAGTCGCCGCAGGGCAGGGCGTTGGCCTGCTCTGCATCCAGATCGGCGGCGCTCAGTGCGGCCAGGCTTTGGGCACGTTGGCAGGTGATTTCATCGGCGCCGGACTTGCAGGCAAGCTGCAGGGCTTCCCGTGCGGGGAAGTAATGCGAAGCATCCCAATGCGCATCGGCAACCTTGCCGCAGAAGCCTGCGTCCGGATGGCTGCGGCACAGCTGCAGCAGCTCGTCCAAACGTGGCTCGGGCAGGATCACCGTGCTGCCGCTCAAGGCGCCGGCCAAGGCCTTGGCCATGGCGATGCCAAGCACTTCCTTGGCCGCTGCCAGACAGGCGGCTTCGTTGTACTGCGGATTGTCTTCCTTGCAGACCGCAGGCTCTTCCAGGTCCGGGTCAGGCGATGCCGCCTGTTGCGCGTCCTGGGCCTCAACGCGGTAGCTGGACAGCAGGCGCTCGCAGGCGAAGGGCAGGTCTTCCTGGCACCACTGGTTCAACTGCTGCGGCGTCGCCGAGCTGGCATTGTCGATGCAGCTGTCGATATCGGCACGGCAGCTGTTCGCGGCCGGCGCGGGCGAGGTCTTGCAGCTGCTGCTTGAATCAAGCACGTAGTCGCCGAGGCTGCCGGTGATGCGCTTGCCGTCGCGGCTGAGGCTGTACTCGGTGCTGAAACCATTGGAGACATCGGCAGCGTGCAGCGTGTTGCCCTGCTGGCGGATCACATACTTTGTGGGTGCCAGACCTTGGTAGCGCATCGTGGCCTGGCTGCTGCTTTCAACCACAAAGCGGGCCGAACCCTCTTCGGCGGTATAGCTGCCGCAGCTCAAGGTGGCGGCGGCCGCTGGCAGCACTGCCAGAGCAAGCAGGCCACCAGCGACGGCGGACAGGAATCGTGGGGCAGACATGGGAACTCCGGGGGTCAGCTAAACAGGGCGCGCACGTCTGGGCGACGCAGCTTGATCACCAACCATCCGTGCAGCACGGCCAGGGCCAGTGCGGCGGCGGCGGCGGTGATCAGCGAGGTCCACAGGCCGACACGCAGTTGCACGCGCATCTCCAGACCTTGTGGTGAATTGAGGAAGTCGGCAGGCACCATCGCCTGCATGCCTTCGAACATGCCCTGGATCAGCGGCAGGAAGGCGAAGTTGGCCACGGCTACCAGTACCAGGAAGACGATGAAGCCGATCCGGCCCCATTCGCGGTGCTTGAGCAATGCCCACGACACCGCAAGGAACGCGATCGACAGCAGCAGGCCGAGCACGCTGAGCGAGAGTGCGTGCTTGCCGAGCCAGATCACGCCAGCCGGCACTGGCAAACCCTCGCTCTGCATCGCAGCGATGATGTCCAGGCGGCCCATCAGTGCTACCACCAGCAGTTGCAGCAGGCTCCAGACGATAGCCAGCGCGGCCATCACCAACGACAGTTTGGCGGTAACTGCGATGAACGAAGCTGCGGCGGAGGGCGTGGCTGGAGAGGTCGGGAACTGGGGCTGATTCACAATGGCTCGTTGCGTGTTTGAGGGTGGGCCATTGCCGATGTCAGTCGGCTTTCGCGGCGTGGAACAGCGCGGCTTGCGCTGCGGGCAGTACATGCAATGCGCTCAGCGGCGCCAGTTTCACGCCATGCGGTGCTTGCAACGGGATCCATGCCAGCTCGGCGATTTCTGCCTGTACCTGCGGCATGCCGGTGATGGTTACCAGGAAGGATTCGCCCTGCACGCGGCGGCCGGGTTCGTTGACGGCGACGTCTTCGAAGCTGCCCAGTGCAACCGCGTTGCTGCTGTCGACGTGTACGCCGAGTTCTTCGTGCAGCTCACGTGCCAGGGTCTGCAGCGCGTCTTCGCCTGGCTCGCGCTTGCCGCCGGGCTGGATGAAGGTGTCCGAGCCGTGTTTGCGCACGACCAGCACGCGCTGCTGCGGATCGAGGATGACGGCGGTGACGATGCGGATGGGGTTTTCTGCAGCGGACATATGCTTCCAGCGAGTAGGGCTCCGTGGAGGGAATGGTACTGGAGGCTTGGGGGATGGTGGGGTTCTGCGGAAGCAGGAGCAGGATCAAGAGCACCCCTCCCCAGCCCTCCCCTGCGCGTTGCGCAAGGGAGGGGGCGGCTTTGCTCCCTCCCTTTGGCGCAGCCAAGGGGAGGGTTGGGGAGGGGTGCTCTTCGCGGTACGCAAACAACATCCAACACCCACATACAACAAGGGCGCCTCGCGGCGCCCTTGTTGATGCTTACTTCAGTTCCTGCTCGAACAACTTGAGGATGCGCTTGTACTGGTCCAGCCAGGAATCGGCACGCGTGTAGCCGTGGCGTTCCAGCGGGTAGGGCGCGATCGACCAGTTGTCCTTGTGCAGCTCGATCAGCTTCTGGCTCATGTTGACCGAGTCCTGGAAGAACACGTTGTCATCCATCATGCCGTGCGCGATCAGCAGGTTGTCCTGCAGGCCTTCGGCATACTCGATCGGCGAGGAGATGCGATAGGCCTCCGGATCGATGTCCGGGGTGTTGAGGATGTTGGCGGTATAGGCGTGGTTGTACTGGTGCCAGTCACCGACCGGACGCAGTGCAGCACCGGCCTTGAACGTGCCCGGCGAGCGGAACAGCGCCATATAGGTCATGAAGCCGCCATAGGAGCCGCCGTAGATGCCGGCATGGGCGCGGTCACCCTGCTTGGTTTCGACCAGCCAATCCAGGCCGTCCAGGTAATCCTCCAGCTCCGGGTGGCCCATGTTGCGGTAGATGGCGGTACGCCAGTTGCGGCCATAGCCCTCGCTGCCGCGGTAGTCCATGTCCAGCACGATGTAACCCTTCTGCACCAGCAGGTTGTGGAACATCTGCTCGCGGAAGTAGTTGGAATAACGTGCATGCACGTTCTGCAGGTAGCCGGCGCCGTGCACGAACATGGCGATCGGGTACTGCTTGCCCGGCTCGAGCTTGTCCGGGCCGTAGTACTTGGCCCAGACGTGGCCGGCACCGTGCTTGGACGGCACCTGCACCATCTGCGGCTGCACCCACTGGCGGGCCTTGAACTCGGCGCTGCGGGTATCGGTGAGCTTGCGTGCTTCGCCGCCGCTGACCGGCAGCACGGCAACCTGCGCAGGCAGATACGGCGCGGAGTAACGCACCAGCAGCTGCTGGCCATCCGGCGACAGGCTGAAATCTTCCACGCCGTCGAGCGCGGTCACTTCGCGCACGGCACCGCCGTTGGCGTTGACGTTGCAGACCTCGTAATCGCCCGGCCACTTCTGGTTGCAGACGAAGTAGAAGCTGTTGCCGTCGGCGCTGACTACCGGTGCCGAGGTTTCCCAGTTGCCGGAAGTGATCGCCTTGGGTTTGCTGCTGCCGGTCTGCGTGTACAGGTGCGAGTAGCCGGACTCTTCAGACAGCAGCCACAGGGTGCGGCCGTCCGGCATCCAGCCGTAATCATTGAAACCCCAGTTGATCCAGCCGCCGTCGGTCAGCCGGTGACGGCTTTCCAGTCGGGCGCTGCTGGCGCTGGTGGTGGCGATCCAGCGGTCCTTGTTGTCGTTGGCGCGCAGCATCAATGCGGCCTGGCTGCCGTCGGCATTCCAGCGGATGCCACCGCCCATGAAGTCGCTCATCAGCTCCAGCGGACGATTGCCCTTCAGCGCGTCCTTGCCGGCCTTGCGGCGCAGCTCGGCCAGCGGATCGGTGGCGATGCCGGGCAGGTTGTCCAGCGACAGCGGCTCGACCTTGCCGGTGGCCGCATCGGCCAACCAGAAGGCATGCGGTTCGGGATTGTTGCGGCCAACGCGGGTGCGGGTGTCTTCGGCTTCTTCGTAGCCGGACTCGGTGACGTACAGCGGCATCTTGCCGCCGCGGCCTTCCTCGTAGCCCTTGGGCTTGGTGACCACGATCAGGTGGCGGGCATCCGGCGACAACGCGCTGTCGACGATCTCGACATCGGCGCCGAGGAAGATCGGTGCCGGCGCGCGGGTCGGGTCGGCCTGGCGCCAGCGCTCGCCCTGCTCGCGCAGTTCCTCGCGCTGGGCGCGATCGGTGCGCAGGGTGGACAGGGTGCGCATCTGCTGGTCGCGCAGTACGTCGGCCTTGGGCGCGTCGGCGGGGTTCTTGTCGGCCTTGAGCTGGGCGACCTGGCTGGTGACGTTGTTGCGCGGATTCCAGTGGAACCAGTTGTTGCCCACTTCCCAGATCACGCCGCCATCGCTGGCGAAATTGACGCCGCCGGCGCGCTCGTTGCTGCGGGTCAGCTGGGTCAATGTGCCGTTGCGCAGGTCGCGCACGAACACGTCGCCGTTGCGGACGAAGGCCATGCGCTGGCGGCTGCTGTCGTAGACGCGGTCGGCGGCATCGAGGGTGCCGCGCTGGTCATCGGCGATCTGCTGGCCGACGCCACCGCTCACCGGCAGGCGGAAGCTGTCGCGCACTGCGCTGCCCTGGCGCTTGAGCGTGTATTCGACCTGCTGGCCGTTCCACGACCACCAGGCCGATTCCACCGGCGGCCCGATCCAGTCCGGGTTGGCCATCGCCTGCTCGATGGTGATCGGCGTGGGCGCGGCATGGGCGTTGCCGAAAGCGGTCAACAACAGCAGGGACAGGGGCAGCAGCTTGGGCATCATTCGGCACCGGTGAAAGGGAACCGAACAAGGGTAGCAGTCGCCAACTGCGCGGGGCTGGGCCACAGGTCATGGAGGCAGGGTTCGGCGGGTGAGCTGCCGGAATCGGCAATGTTTGAGCTTTCCGAATAGCTGGGACAGAAGCGTAGTGGGGGGGGGGGGGCCCCGCGGGGGGGGGGTGCGGGGCGGCACACCCCCCCAACGCCGGCGCAAGACCCCCGCACGACAAAA
>NZ_JBRREF010000140.1:0-6507 GCF_056760135.1 Stenotrophomonas sp. STEN023
TCCGCCGCACCCCCCCCCCACCCCCCCCCACCGCGCCCCTCCCCGGTCGGCTCCGCGCCCCACCCCCCCACCCCCCCCGCCCCCCCCCCTCCGGGCGCGCGCCCCCCCCCCCCCCCCCCCCCCCGCGCGCCTCTTACCCCCCCCCCCCCTCCCCCGCCCCCCCCCCCCCCCGCTCCTCCTCTTAACTTCGGGGGGCGGGGGGGGCGGGGGCCCCCCCCGCTCCCACAAAAGCACTGATAGCGCTGCTTATTCCGGCAAATTCGCCAGCACATGCTCGGCGCTGGAGACCTCGAACTGCCCCGGTTGTTCGATGTACGCAGCGCGGACCACGCCGTTCTCGATGTACAACGCAAAGCGGCGCGAGCGGATGCCCATGCCTGACGCGCTGGCATCCATTTCCAGGCCGAGTGCGCGGGTGAAGTCGCCATTGCCGTCGGACAGCATCTGCAAGCCGTCCGGCACCGACTGGCTCTTGGCCCAGGCCTGCATCACGAACGGGTCATTGACCGCCATGCAGAACACCTCGATACCGCGGTTGCGGAAGTCTTCGAAATGTTCAACGTAGCCAGGCAGGTGGCGGGCAGAGCAGGTCGGGGTGAATGCACCGGGGACCGCGAACAGGACTGCTTTGCGGCCATCAAACAATGCATGGGTGTCGATCGTTTCCAGGCCTTCGCGCAGGCGCTTCAAGGTTACTTCCGGAATACGGTCGCCGACGTTGATGGACATGGGGGTCTCCTAGGCTGAATTTAAGTTTAAAGCGGCAGTGCAGGCATTGTGTTGACAGCTTGAAAAGCTTGTCTTCACACAATACGTCCTTGTCATGGGAAAGGCAGTGCCATTCCGGCATGCCAGTCCCCACATCTTGCAGGAGGACATCATGAGCATCGTACGTTACCGCCAGTGGCCGACCCAGTCCGAGATTCATCAGTTGTTGTCGCCGCTGCTTGAAACCGTCACCAACAACACCGTGTCAGCGTGGTTGCCGGCGGTTGATATCCGCGAGGAAGCCAACCGCTTCGTCGTCTCGGCCGATCTGCCCGGCGTTGACCCTGCCAGCATTGACGTGCAGATGGAAAAGGGTGTGTTGACCATCAGTGGCCAGCGCAGCGCGCCGGAACTGGCTGAAGGCCAGCGGCTGACCCGCAGTGAACGCGGCCAGGGCGCCTTCAACCGCCGTTTCGTGCTGCCGGACAGCGCCGATGCCGAAGGCATCGTTGCCCACAGCCACAATGGCGTGCTGGAAGTGTGCATTCCCAAGCGTAGCGAGGCGGCACCGCGCCGCATCCAGGTGGTGCAGGGCCAGCCCAACGCCTGATGGCGTGAGCGAACTTCCACCTGCGCAGGCACCGTGGCCCGGTAGAATGGGCCCACGGCGCCTGCCGATTGCACGATGGCCCGTTGCCGCAAGGTGTCGGGCCAGCTTTTTTTCAGAGGTGTGAGGATGGAATTCAAGGATTACTACGCCACGCTTGGGGTTGAACCCAGCGCCGGTGATGCCGAAATCAAGACGGCCTACCGTCGGCTGGCGCGCAAGTACCACCCGGACGTAAGCAAGGAAGCCGGCGCCGAGGACAAATTCAAGGCGGTCAATGAGGCTTATGAGGCGCTGCGCGATCCAGCCAAGCGCAAGGCCTATGATCAGCTGCGCGCACAGGGCTATCGCCCGGGCGAGGAATTCAATGCCCCGCCGGGCTTTGGCGGCGGGCAGGGCTTTGATTTCGAGGAAGTGTTCGGCGGTGGCAATGCCAACGGCGGCTTCAGCGATTTCTTCGAGAGCCTGTTTACACGCCAGCGCGGTGGTGCTGGTGCGGGCGGACGCCGGCCGGGGCCGGGCTTCGGTGGCGCGGGTCCGCAGCCGATGCGCGATACCCGCGCCAAGCTGTCAGTGCCGCTGGAGGCTGCGTATAGCGGCGACAGCCTGCGTATCACCGTGGACGGCCGCCAGCTCGACGTACGCGTGCCCAAGGGTATTCGCCCGGGCCAGGTGATCCGCCTGAGCGGGCAGGGCAGTGGTGGCGGCAACCTGATGCTGGAGGTGGAGTACGCCTCGCATCCGAGATTCGAGGTTGATGGCCTCAATATCCTGTACACCTTGCAGGTGACGCCTTGGCAGGCCGCCTTGGGTACCAGCATCAGCGTGCCGACCCTGGGTGGTTCGGTGGAGCTGAAGGTGCCGGCTGATTCGGACAGCGGCCGCAAGCTGCGCCTGCGTGGCCGTGGTTTGCCGGGCAAGCCCGATGGCGACCAGATCGTGGAGCTGGAAGTGATTGCGCCGGTGGCGACCAATGAAGCGCAGCGCAAGGCGTACAAGGACCTGGCCAAGGCGTTTGGCGAGGACTGAGTGCGGATTGGTTTGCGCTGTTGCTGTTGAAGAGAAGCGGGCTTTGCCCGCTTTTCTTTTTTCTTTGGTTCATATCTTTAGCTGGAAGCTTGCCCTCACCCCAACCCCTCTCCCGTAAAGGGGTGTGGGGCTAGTGCACTAGCAGCCGACGTGATCCGAGCCCCTCTCCCGTTTACGGGAGAGGGGTTGGGGTGAGGGCAAGCTTCTAGCAAGCAAACCCAAAGCAAACCCCAACCGCCAAAAACAGGAAAGGCGGGCAAAGCCCGCCTTCCCAAACAGCTTTCCCCAAGAAAGCAGCTTCACCCAACCGGTGGCGCCTCTGCACTGAACACCTGCGCGATCACCGCCGACAGATCGTCTTCAGTAAACGGCTTGGTGATGTACGCCTTTGCACCTTGGCGCATGCCCCACAAGCGATCAGTGTCCTGATCCTTGGTGGTCACCAGAATCACCGGGATGTGCTGCGTGGTCGCCTCGCGCTTGAGCGTGCGGGTTGCCTGGAACCCATTGAGGTTCGGCATCACCACGTCCATCAACACCAGGTCCGGCAGCACCTGCTTGGCAACCTCTACCCCAGAGGCGCCATCAGTTGCGGTGAAGATCTCATGCCCCAGCTTTTCCACAATGCGTTGGATGCCCATCAACTGCGATGGTGAATCGTCGACGATCAGGATACGCGCCATGTTTTTCCCCAAGTAGTGGCGGCAGTGTAGTGCTGGCACGCCGCCGGCGTGAAGTCGCCGCCTTCACGCCGGGGAGCTCATGTGACCGGCGTCAATCAATTCTTACGACGGTGCGGCCGAAGGACTTGCCGTCCAGCATGGTGGCGAACACCTCGGGCAGGCCGTCCAGCCCCACTTCCCGAGTACAGATGCGGTCCAGGTGGCGCGGCTTCCAGTCGCTGCCCAGGCGCTGCCAGACCTGCTCGCGGATGTCGCGGGCAGTGCCGGCCGAGGCTACGCCGAGCAGCGAGACGCCGCGGATGATGAAGGGCATCACCGTCATGTCCAGCTCACCGGAGGCGGCCAGGCCGGCCGACGCCACGTTGCCATAGGGGCTGGTCTGCGCCAGCAAGCTGGTCAGCATGCTGCCGCCGACATTGTCCAGTCCGCCGCCAAAGCGCGCCGACTCCATTGGCCGGGTGGTGGCCAGGGCATCGCGGCCGAGGACCTGGCTGGCACCGATGGCGCTCAGGTAGTCCGCCGCCTCGGCCTTGCCGCTGATGGCATGCACCTCGTAGCCGGCCTGGCTGAAGATGTCCACCGCCAGTGAGCCGACCCCGCCGGTAGCGCCGGTGACGGCCAGCGGGCCATGGGCCGGCGTCTGCCGGTTGTCGGTCATGCGCAGCAGCGCCAGCGCGGCGGTGAAGCCGGCCGTGCCCAGCACCATGGCCTCGCGCAGGCTGAGCTGGGCCGGCAGCGCAATCACCCACTTGGATTCCAGGCGCACGTACTGGCTGTAGCCGCCGTCCCGGGTTTCGCTCAGGCCGCAGCCGGTGGTCAGCACCTGGTCGCCTTCGCGGAAGGCCGGGTCGCTGGAGGCGACCACTTCGCCGGCCACGTCGATGCCGCCAATCAGCGGGAAGCGGCGCAGGATCTTGCCCTTGCCGGTACCAGCCAGCGCATCCTTGTAGTTGACCGACGACCAGCGGGCGCGGATCACCACCTCGCCCGGGCTCAGCTGGTCCAGGTCCACTTGTTCAGGACCGCTGCGGTAGCCGGCGTCGTCGTTGTGGATGCGGAAGGCGGTGAACGGAGCGGTATGGGACATCGGTAGGCCTGCGTCGGAACGGGGGAGTGCAACCATAACTGTTGTGAAAAGGCCGGTCTGCCCTTATTCCTGTTCAGAGCAGGTGCCGAGCGAGGCCTGCACGGATATCGCGGGACCCGTCTTGGCTGGGGCTCGCACCGCAGGATCAGCTACTTGGGTCGCTGATCGGCGGGCAAAACTTTCCGTTCAGGTAGCCCCGAACCTGTTCAGAGTCTGCCTTGTTAGAATCGGGATTCAATAGATGGCCAGGTCCTAGGCGGGAGCCCCCGCAGCCTGGCCCTTACAGATGGAGCATGCATGGCCTGGAATACACCCGGCGGCAACAGCGGTGGTGGTGCGGACAACAACCGCGCGCCGCGTACGCCACGTGGCGGCAATGGCGGAGGTTGGGGTGGTGGACTGCCCGGTCCGCTGCGCGACCTGTTTGATGGCGGTATCTGGCGCTGGGTGCTGGTCGCATTGGGTCTGCTGTTGTTGTTCTCCAGTTTCCAGTTGATCGGCGAACAGCAGCGCGGCGTGGTCCTGCGCTTCGGCGAGTACTCGCGCATCCTGCAGCCGGGCCCGAACTTCAAGCTGCCGTGGCCGCTGGAGTCGGTGGTCAAGGTCAACGCGACCCAGATCAAGACCTTCAGCAGCAACGTGCCTGTGCTGACCCGCGACGAGAACATCGTCAACGTGTCGGTCAACGTGCAGTACCGCGTGGACGACCCGCGCGAGTACCTGTTCGGTACGGTTGATGCTGACCAGATGCTGGAACAGTCCGCGCAGAGCGCCGTGCGTGAGCAGGTCGGCCGTGCCGACCTGAATACCGTGCTGAACAACCGTGGTCCGCTGGCCGTGGTTGCCGAGCAGCGCCTGCAGGCTTCGTTGAAGGCCTATAAGACCGGCCTCAGCGTGACCGGCCTGACCCTGCCCGATGCGCGTCCGCCGGAAGAAGTGAAGCCGGCCTTCGACGAGGTCAACGGTGCCCAGCAGGTCAAGGAACGTTTGATCAACGAAGCCCAGGCCTATGCCGCCAAGGTGGTGCCGGAAGCGCGTGGCCAGGCCTCGCGTGCCCGCACCACCGCCGATGGTTACAAGCAGGCCATCGTCGCCCGCGCCGAGGGTGATGCACGCCGTTTCACCCTGTTGCAGGGCGAGTACAAGAACGCGCCGGAAGTCACCCGCAAGCGCCTGTGGCTGGAAACCGTGCAGCAGGTGCTGGCCGAGAACCGCAAGGTCATCGGTGGCGATGGCCGTCAGCTGATCTATGTGCCGATGCCCGCCGATGCTGGCAAGAGCTCGGCTGCCCCGCAGCTGACCCCGGAAATGGTGGCACCGGCCTTGCCGGCGGCGACCGACAGCATTCGCAACGCGGACCGTTCGGTCTCGCGCTCGGCATCGCGTGAGGAGGCCGGCCGATGAAAAATTCAGTCGTTATCGGCGTAATCGTCGCGGTGTTGCTGGGCCTGCTGGGCTCGGTCTACGTGGTGCGTGAAGACCAGACCGCCATGGTGCTCAACCTCGGCAAGGTGGTGCGTGCCGACATCAAGCCGGGCCTGCACTTCAAGGTGCCGCTGGTTGAAACCGTGCGCGTGTTCGACCGTCGTTTCCAGGTACTGGACACCGCCCCGGCGCGTTACTTCACCGCCGAGCAGAAGGACGTGAGCGTCGACTTCTTCGCCATTGGCAAGATCTCCGACGTGCGCGCCTATTACCGTGCCACCGGCGGCGACAGCAAGATCGTCAATGCCCGCCTTGCGCCGATCATCACCGACTCACTGCGTAATCAGATCAACTCGCGCACTTTGCAGGCGCTGGTATCCGGTGACCGGGGTGAGCTGATTGCCGGTCAGCTGAAGTCGATCAACGAGGCGATTGCGGCCTTGGGCATGGAGATCATCGACCTGCGCATCAAGCAGATCGACCTGCCGACCGACAGCCAGGTGATTGCCGACGTCTACGAGCGTATGCGCGCCCAGCGTAAGCAGGAGGCCGCCAAGCTGCGCGCCGAGGGCGAAGAGCAGTCGCTGACCATCCGCGCCCAGGCCGACCGCGAAAGCACCGTGATCGTGGCCGAAGCCGAGCGTGATGCGCAGCAGCTGCGCGGTGAGGGCGACGCCCAGGCCGCTTCGATCTACGGCAAGGCCGGTTCTGCTGACCCGTCGTTCTACGCCTTCTACCGCAGCCTCGAGGCCTACCGCGCCTCGATGACCGACGGCAACGGCGTGATCGTGCTCGACAAGAACGACCCGTTCCTGCAGTACATGAAGAGCGATCGCTGATCGCTTGACCTTTAGCCCCTCTCCCACCGGGAGAGGGGTTCTGTAGTGGGGGGGGGGGGCGGGGGCGGGGGCGGGGGGGGGAGTGAAGGGTGGGTGGGGGGGGCGTGGGCCCCGCGGGGGGGCGCGGGG
>NZ_JBRREF010000141.1:0-6372 GCF_056760135.1 Stenotrophomonas sp. STEN023
GCCACTGCAGCAACAGCGCCCCGTTCTTCCCCGACTACGGGCAATGCTGACGGCGGCCACCGCACTTGCTTCGCGGCTTACGCCGCTCCTACAGTTGCAGCTTGAAGTCGGTGTAGGCGTAGCGCGATTCGCGCAGCACGGTGTCGCCGCGTTGCAGCGCCAGTGAGGTGCCGAACATCGGGCCGGCGCTTACGCAGGTGTGGAATTCACCATTCTCGCCGCAGGCGTCGATGCCGCTGGGTAGTTCGGAGAGCAGCGCATGGTCGAATGCGCTGCCGGCAAGAGCAGCATCCAGATGATGGGTGTCCACGCAGCACAGGTGTGCTTCCAGTCCGCCGGCGATCATCTCGGCGGCCAGTGCAGTCGTGTCGCGGCCAAACAATGGAAACAAGGTATTCCAGCCCTGCGCCGCGTACTGCTGCTCGCGCCATGCGCGGATGTCCTGCAGCAGCAGGTCACCGAAGGCAATGGTGTCCAAACCAGGCCAGCGTTGCTGCGCCTCGGCAAGAGCAGCTGTCATGCGCTGCAGGTACACCGCGTTGTCGCAGGCCTGCGGTATCCATGCTTCCAGCAAGGGCAGGCCGGCGGCGGCGGCCTGCGCCTGCAATACCGTGTGGCGTACACCCTGCATCGAGGAGCGTTCATAGCCTTCGGTCAGGGTGCTCAGCAAGGCGACGACCTTGGTGTCATCGCCTTGCTGGAGTTCATGCAACGCCCAGGCGGCGTCTTTGCCGCCGCTCCAGGACAGGAGAGCCGCCGTGCTCAAGACTCAGCGCACATCGCGCAGTTCCCAATGGCTGCCGGCCAGCATGCGCAGGCGCTGCTTGAACAGGTCACCGGGCAGGCTGGTGCTGGCGACCAGGTCGATGCGCAGGTCGGACTGTTTGCCGGTTACCGTGGCGGCTGGATCCGTTGCGCCCAGGCCCGGGTCGACATCTTCAGGTTCGTCCTGGGTGGCCTTCCAGCGCTCGAACAGCTCCGGCGTACGCAGGGCTGCCTGCAGTTGCTCGGCGAAGGCGTCGGCGCCACTGGCGGTGAATGACAGGCGCGGATCGCTGCCGCGGGCCTTGGCGGGATCGGGAAGCGAGATGGAATAGTGCACGGTCATTGGGGGCCTCCTTGTTGGAACAGCAGACTAGCGCGTCAGCTGTAGAGATATTGTCCAGAGCGCATGGCCAGGCCACGAGGTTGGATCAGCTGCCGAAGGTGTGCGGTTCATCGGCAAAGCCAATCGTCACCGCGCCCTTGCCGACGTTGACCATGCCGGTCAGGCTCATCACCGCTTCCAACAGGGCGACGCCGTGCTGATCGCAGGTATCGCGCAGCTGCCGGTAGCCGGGCAGGGCGCGCAGCTCGCCCAGCGGGCCGCCGTAGCTGACGCATACCGTCGGGGTGATCAGGCCGTGCACCACGCGCCTGCCGACAAAGTCGAACAGGGCCTGCACGGCAGGGTCGAAGCCCTTGATCTTGGCCACCGGCTCGGTATTGCCGCGGTAGCCGTGCAGCACCGGTTTGATGTCCAGGGCACTGCCAAGTGCAACGCTGAGCAGGCCGACGCTGCGGTCACCCTTGTGGCGGGCGCGGGCACGCAGGTAGTACAGGTCGCGGGTGACCATGTAGCCGTGCACATTGCTGGCCACCAGTTCCAGGCGTTCGCGCATCTGCGGCACGGTGGCGCCGCTGTCACGCAGGCGCACCGCTTCCACCGCACTCACCGCTTGGGCGGCGAACAGGTTCTGGGTGTCGATGACGCGCAGGCTGAACGGTGAGTTGTAGCCGGCAGCCTGGCGGATCGGCTTGTATTCGTTGAGGATGCTGTAGCTGGCCTGCACCGCGTTGTCGTGCAGCGGGCTGCGGGTGCGGGTGATGGTCATGCAGAACACCTGGTCGAAATCGGTGACCAGGCGGTTCAGGAACAACTCGCGGATCTGCTCGGCGCTGTACGGAATGGTCTCCGCCTCGGCGCTGCGCTCACTGAGCGGGCCCTGCAGGAAGGCCAGGGTTGATTCCTCGTCGCGGTGGTCCGGGAGCAGGGTGTCGCCGATCCGCACGCTGATGGGGAGCAACACGATGTTGTTGCCTTGCAAGTAACCTGCGGGCAGGTCGCAGGCTGAGTCGACCACGATTCCTATGCGCATACTGTCGTTTCCCCCCCCGGGTTGGTAACAGTCTCGAAAGATTGGAACCCTATCGCAATTTTGGGCGGTTAGAGGTGGTTTCTTCGGTCATCTTCGCAATAAAAGTCATCTTTTTTCACCGCCCACTCATTTCCTCCTGCGGGGCTGGCCATTAAGCTACTGCCCAGCAAGCTCGGCCAGCTCCCGGGTTGCGACGGCATGGGTGGGGAGTGTCACCGCCTGACGGTAGGTGATGAGCCAGGGATTAGTGATGGAAACGGCAGGTTCAGTGGTTGAGTTCTGGCGCGCGGCAGGTCCGCAGCGTTGGTTTGAGCGTAATGAGGCGTTCGATGTGGAGTTCCGGGAGCGTTTCCTGGACCTGCACTATCAGGCTGCCCGGCGCGGCTGTGAGGATTGGCTGGAGAACGCCGAGGGCGCGCTGGCCCTGCAGATCCTGCTGGACCAGTTTCCGCGCAATTGTTTCCGCGGCACCGCGCACTCTTACGCTACCGACGGCCTGGCCCGGCACTACGCCATGCGTACCATCGAGGAAGGTTGGGACCGCGAGCTGGCGCTCAAGCTGCGGGCGTTCATCTACCTGCCGTTCGAACACTCCGAGGATCCGCAGGACCAGGAGCGCGCGGTGGCGATGTTCGAGGTGCTGGGCGACCTGGAATACCTGAAGTACGCCGAACTGCACCGCGACATCATCCGCCGCTTTGGCCGCTTCCCGCACCGCAACGCGGTGCTCGGGCGCATCCCGACCGCCGAGGAACTGCATTTTCTTGCCGAAGGTGGCTTTGCTGGTTGAGCGCCCGCTGGAGGTTGGTGTTTCTGATGGTGGTGTTGCCTTGCCCTGATCGCTACAACGGACCACAAATGCGCCGACCATTGCGTTTGTGGGAGCGGCGTCAGCCGCGAAGCTGGGATAGCTGAAGTGCTCGGTACGTTTGCTGTCTGGCAATCCGCGTGCCTCGCGGCTGACGCCGCTCCTACAAAAGCAGCAGTCAGGCTGCCATTGGTACGGTTGATCAGCCAGGCATGAAAAACGCCGGCTATGCCGGCGTTTTTGTATTGCTGCAGCGTGGTCCGATCAGTACTTCGGAACGCTGTTGTCCACGTTCTCCGACCAGGCATCGATGCCGCCGGTGATGTTGAACACATTGGTGAAGCCCAGTGCCAGGAACTGCGCGGCAGCCTGTGCGCTGCGGCCACCACGGTGGCACAGGAATGCCAGTGCGGTGTCCTTGGGCAGGGCTTCGAGCTTGGCGCGGTTGTCGCCGTCGAAAGTTTCAAACTTGCCGTTGATTGCGGCGATGGCGCGCTCATCGGCCGGACGTACGTCCACCACGGTGATGGCACCGGCACGCTGCTGGTCGTCGGCGCTGCGCACGTCCAGGTCCTGCACCGGCTTGGGCGCATTCGGGTTGTTGATCGCCAGGCCCTGGCCACGGATGTCGTCGACCCAGTCGATGGTGATGCCGTCGGCGCGCCGTGCGCTGGAGGAATCGAACTGCACGCGCAGGCCGTTGGATTCGGCAGCGATGGCATTGTCGTCGAACGGGGCCAGCTGGAAGTTCGGCTGGAAGCTGGCATCGATGCTCAGCTGCAGGGCAGCGCCGGGCGAATCGGCCAGTGCGCCCTTGAGCATTTCAACCGCGGCCGGGGTGACGGTGATCGACGGCGGGGTACGGTCCGGCGCGGCCAGGCCGAGCAGGCTGCTCAGTTCGCCGCTGCTGGCCATCTGCAGGATGATGTCGCTGCCGCCGATCAGTTCGCCGTCCACGTACAGCTGCGGAATGGTCGGCCAGTCGCCGTAGGCCTTGATGCCTTCACGGATTTCCTGGTCGGCCAGCACGTTGACGTGGCCGAACTGCACGCCCAGGTCCTGCAGCGCGCCAACAGCCTTGGCCGAGAAGCCGCACTGCGGCATGGTCGGCTGGCCCTTCATGAACAGGACGACGCGGTCGGCGCCGAGGATGGATTCAATGCGCGAACGCAGGGCGGGGTCCAGGGACATCGTGAACTCGTATAGGTGGTCGTAGACCAGCTGATTCTACGCTGCATGGCATCATGGGGAATGACTGCCCCGGAAACCCTGCATCGCATTCCCGTACACCCTTGGCGCTGGTTGCCCTGGCTGATTCTCTCGCAAGTGCTGGTTGCGCTGCTGTGGTGGCAGTTGGGCTGGATCTGGGGCCTGCCCCTGTTGCTGCTCAGCCACGCGTTGTTCATCGTGCCGATATTCCTGCCCAACAGCCGTTTCTATGCGCCGGTCCTCAGCCATGCGCCCGGCCAGGACGTGTGGCTGACCATCGACGATGGCCCGTCCGAGGAGACGCTGGCAGTGCTGGATCTGCTCGACCAGCACGATGCCAAGGCCACCTTCTTCATGGTCGGCGAGCGCGCGCAGGCGCGTCCGGAGCTGGTCCATGAGGTGCTGCGGCGCGGGCATGATCTGGGCAATCACAGTCATTCACACCCGCAGGCCCGCTTCTGGGCGCTGGGCCCGGCGCAGATGGCGCGTGAGATCGGCCGCTGCCAGCAGGCGCTGACCGCCATCGCCGGGACGCCACCGCGCTGGTACCGCTCGGTGGTCGGCATGACCAACCCGTTCGTGGCGGCTGCACTCAAACGCCACGGCCTGGCGCGGATAGGCTGGAGCGCCCGCGGCTATGACGGCGTGAACTGCACGCCGGAAGGTGTGGTCGCGCGGATCGCGCCGGATCTGGCACCTGGCGCCATCGTGCTGTTGCATGAAGGCGCGGCCCACGGTCACAACCTGGCCATCGTTGCAGCAGTGCTGCAGCAGCTGCAGGCGCGCGGCCTGCGCGCCCGCCTGCCGCAGCCAACAGCGTAGACTCGCTCCCCCGCCATTGCGCGGCGTTCTGGACCTGGACCCACACCATGCCTTTCTCCCAACTCGGCCTGTCTCCCTACGTGCTGCCAGCGCTGCAGCAGGCCTTGCAGCAGGCCGGCTATCTGGCGCCAACGCCTATCCAGCAGCAGGCCGTGCCTTTGCTGCTGAAGGGGCGCGATGTGGTGGCGCTTGCGCCTACCGGTTCAGGCAAGACCGCCGCCTACGTGTTGCCGGCATTGCAGCGCTTTTTCATGGCAACGCCACGCAAGCCGCGCGTACTGGCCCAGCTGATCCTGGTGCCGACCCGTGAGCTGGCCCTGCAGGTCAGTGACGTGTTCACCACCTTGGGCCGCGAGCTGCCGCGTCGGCCGCATCTGGTCTGTGCGGTCGGCGGCGTATCGATCAATCCGCAGATGATGTCGCTGCGTGGTGGCGCTGACATCGTCGTGGCGACCCCGGGACGCTTGTTGGATCTGCTGGCGCATAACGCCCTGTCATTGAAGCAGGTGCAGCTGCTGGTGCTGGATGAAGCCGACCGTCTGCTGGAACTGGGTTTCGGCGATGAGCTGCGGCAGATCCTGGCCGAGTTGCCGGTAAAGCGGCAGACCGCCTTGTTCTCGGCCACGTTTGCGGCCGATATCCAGGCCTTGGCTGCAGCGGGCCTGCATGAGCCGCAGCGGCTGGAAATCGGCGAGCAGTCGGCGCCGGATATCGAGCAGCGTGTCATCCATGTCGATAGCGCCCGGCGTGCCGAGCTGCTGCTGTCCTTGCTGGAAGATCCACAGTGGCAGCAGGTGTTGGTGTTTGTCGGCAGCATCCGTGACGGTGATCGTTTGGCCTCGCAGCTGCGCAAAGCCGGTATCAATGCGCAGGCGCTGCATGGCGAACTGTCGCAGGGACGTCGCTTCCGCATGTTGCAGGATTTCAAGGATGGTGAAACGCGGGTGCTGGTGGCGACCGATCTGGCTGCGCGCGGCATCGATATCACCCGCTTGCCGGTGGTGGTGAATTACGACCTGCCGCGTGCGCCGGCGGATTACCTGCACCGTATCGGCCGCACCGGACGGGCGGGGGAGAAGGGCTTGGCGCTGAGTTTTGTCGATGCCGCTGCGATGGCGCATTGGCGCCTGATCTGCAAACGCCATGGGCTGCAGAGCACGACCGAAGTGCTTGAGGGCTATGAGCCTACGCAGGCAGCACCGGTGGCCAGCGTGGTTGCCGACGACAACGGTGGTATCAAGGGCCGCAGGCCGAGCAAGAAGGATAGGGCGCGGGCGGCTGCAGCGGAAAAAGCCGGGTCCTGACAGGACCCTTGTCGGTAAAGCGTCATCTGTAGTGCCGAGCCATGCTCGGCAGAGCCTTACCGGTAAAGCCCCATGCCGAGCATGGCTCGGC
>NZ_JBRREF010000142.1:0-5751 GCF_056760135.1 Stenotrophomonas sp. STEN023
GCCACCGCTGCCCGTTGGTGTCCCCGCCCCCCTGCCCTCCGGTCACCCCGGGGGGGCCAACCCCGGGGCCCCCCCCACCCGGGCCAACCCCCCGGGGGGGGGGGGGGCCCCGGGCCCCCCCCACCACGGCGAGGGCTTCGGCCTGGAAGCCGGTTCCAAGCCGGAGCTGATGGCGGTGCTGGCGTTGAGCCGGCCGGGCGGACTGATCGTCTGCAACGGCTACAAGGACCGCGAGTACATCCGCCTGGCCCTGATCGGCCGCAAGCTCGGCCTGCAGACCTATATCGTCATCGAGAAGCCGTCCGAGCTGAAGCTGGTGCTGGAGGAATCCAAGGCACTGGACGTGAAGCCGGGCCTGGGCGTGCGCATGCGTCTGGCCTCGCTGGGCGCCGGCAAGTGGCAGAACAGCGGCGGCGACAAGGCCAAGTTCGGCCTGTCCCCGCGCCAGCTGCTGGACCTGTGGAAGGCGCTGCGCGACACCGAGTACGCCGATTGCCTGAACCTGCTGCATTTCCACATGGGCAGCCAGATCAGCAATGTGCGCGACATCGCCAATGGCATGCGCGAGGCCACCCGTTACTTCGTCGAGCTCTCGCAGCTGGGCGCCAGGATCAGCCACGTCGATGTCGGCGGCGGCCTGGGCATCGACTACGAAGGCACCCGTTCGCGCAGCTACTGCTCGATCAATTACGGCCTCAACGCCTACGCCAGCAATATCGTGCAGCCGCTGGCCGAAGCCTGCGAAGCGCATGGCCTGACCCCGCCGCGCATCATCACCGAGTGCGGCCGCGCAATGACCGCGCACCACGCCGTGCTGATCGCCAACGTGTCGGAAGTGGAACAGGCTGCCGAAGGCCGCGTGCCCGAAGCGCATGACGACGAGCCGGCAGCAATCCGCCACCTGCGCGAGATCCATGAGGAACTCGACCAGCGCCCGGCGGTGGAGCTGTTCCAGGAAGCCCAGCATTTCCATGCTGAAGGCTTGAGCGCCTATGCACTTGGCCAGATCGACCTGCCGCAGCGTGCGCGCATCGACGACCTGTTCTACGCCATCGCCAACGGCGTGCGTGCGCGCCTGAGCTATGACGAAAAGAGTCATCGTCCGGCGCTGGACGAATTGAACGACCGCCTGGTCGACAAGTACTTCGTCAACTTCAGCGTATTCGAATCGATCCCGGATGCCTGGGCGATCGACCAGGTGTTCCCGATCGTGCCGATCGAGCGCTTGAACGAGCGCCCCGAGCGTCGCGGCGTGATCGCCGACATGACCTGCGATTCCGATGGCATGGTCAAGACCTACGTCGAGAACGAAAGCCTGGACAGCTCGCTGCCGCTGCACGCCGTGCGCCATGGCGAGAGCTACCGCATCGGCTTCTTCCTGGTCGGTGCCTACCAGGAAATCCTCGGCGACATCCACAACCTGTTCGGCGATACCGACGCGGTGGAAGTGGTGGTGGAAGACGATGGCTACGTGATCACCCAGCAGCGTCGCGGCGATACCACCGACGTAATGCTGGACTACGTCGGCTACAGCCTGGCCGACCTGCGCACGGCCTACCGTGAGCGCGTGGCCGCCGCCGATCTGTCGGCCGAACGTGCCGCGGAGCTGGATGCCGCGCTGGAAGCGGGCCTGACCGGCTACACCTACCTGTCGGACGAACCGCTGGGCTGATTCAACTGCCCATGCAGGGAAACAGTGAACGCCGCGCAGGCCTGCCTGCGCGGCGTTTTCTTTGGCGGATTGATTCGATGTGCGCTCAGGCCTGTGGCAGCTGCAGGCTGGCGCACAGCCCGCTGCCGGTATTGCGCAGGGTCAAGCTGCCGCCATAGCTGTCGACGATGTCGCCGACTATCGCCAGTCCAAGCCCGCTGCTGCCATCACGCTCGTCCAGACGCACGCCACGTTGCAGCACCTGTTGCAGCGCTTGCTCGGCCAAGCCCGGGCCGTCGTCGATGATGTCGATCAGTACCTGCTGATTGTCTGCACGCGCCTGGATACGCACTTCATGCGCCGCCCAGCGGCCAGCGTTGTCGAGCAGATTGCCGAGCATTTCCTCGAGATCGGCTGCCGCGCCGGCAAAGCACAGCTGCGCATCGATGGTGTCGGCGACGAAGTGGATGCCGCGCTCGCCGTGCACACGCTGCATCAGTCGGCACATCGATTGCGCGACTGGCGCGACTGCGCTGCGTTGATGCCGGTCCGCGGCCATGCCGGCGGCCAGGTAGCGATCAATGCTTGTCTGCATGCGCCGGCTTTGCTCGCGCAGGGTTTGCCGCCAGTGCTCGCCGTTGCCATCGGCCTCGGCATGCAGCACGCTCAGCGGTGTCTTGAGCGCATGTGCCAGATCCTGCGCGCTGCTGCGTGCGCGGCTGACCATACGCTGGTGATGGGCGAGCAGGGCGTTGAGTTCATCGGCCAGCGGCGCCACTTCACCGCCAAGCCCCTCGCTGCTGATCTGCGCGGCATCGCCGTGACGCACCTGCTCCACGCGCTTGCCAAGCGCGCGTAAAGGACGCAGGCCGAACTGCACCTGGCTGACCAGTACCGCCAGCCACGCTGCGATCAATGCCGCCATCGCCAGCGCCGAGCGCTGGCGGAAACGGGCGACATCGGTATCGAGCTGGCTGCGGTCGCTGGCGACGGTGACCTGCAGGGGGGCTTTGCTGCGCGGCAAGCGCACCTGTTGGGTCAGGCCGCGCAGGGGCTGCTGCATCGGGCCGCTGAAGTCCACGCCGCTTGCCTGGCTAGGAATCCTTGGAACTGGTGGTTGCAGACTCTCATCCCACAACGAACGCGACTGCAACAACACCTGCCCATCGGTCGTGGCGATCTGCCAGTAAGCGCCGGAGAACACCCGCTGGAAGCGGGCATCGTTGGGTTCCTGGCGCAACGTGAGCTTGCCGCTGGCGTCGATCTCGGCCTGCGCCAGTACGGTCAGCAGGTCTTGCTCCAGCTGGGTGTCCAGGTTGTCGCGCGCTGCCTGCTCGAACAAACGCCCGAGCAGCACGCCAGCCAGCACCGAAACCAGCACCAGCCCCAGGCCACCGGCCAGCAGCAGGCGCGCGCGCAGCGAAAGCGCCTTCATGCTGGCGCGACCAGGCGCCAGCCCTGGCCGCGCACGGTCTGGATCATGTCCACGCCCAGCTTGCGCCGCAGCCGTCCCAACAGCATATCCAGTGCATTGGAGTCGGGATCATGGCCGCCATCGAAGACCTGCTCGCCCAGCCGTTCGCGGCTGACGACGCTGCCCGGATGGTGGATGAAATAGCTGAGCAGGCGGAATTCCTGCGGACTCAGTGACAGCGGCTGTCCGTCCAACAGGAAGCGCCCGGCGTTGATCTCCAGCTGCAGTGGGCCGCAGCTCAGCTGCGCGCTGGCGTGGCCGTTGCTGCGGCGGATCAGCGCCCGCAGGCGCAGGATCAGCTCATCGGCCTGGAAGGGTTTGGTCAGGTAGTCATCGGCACCGGCATCGAAACCGGCCAGCTTGTCGTGCCAGCGCCCGCGCGCGGTCAGCACCAGTACCGGGAAGTCGCGGCCATTGCCACGCCAGCGCTCGATCACGCTGAGCCCGTCCAGTCCGGGTAGGCCAAGGTCGACGATGGCTGCCTGCAGTTCCTCGATCTGGCCGAGTTCCTCGGCTTCGCGGCCATCGCTGACATGGCTGACCACATAGCCGGCCTGCTCCAGCAAGGGCTGCAGGCGGCTGGCCAGTTCCAGGTCATCTTCGGCCAACAGGATCCGCATCAATCGTCCAGTTCGGTCTTCAGCAAGGCACCGCTGCGGGCATCATAGTCGAGCTCGATGACCACGCCGTCTGCACGCAGGATCTCCACTTCGTAGATGCCGTCATCGAGTTCCACTTCCAGCAGCTTGCCCGGATGCCGCTGCAGGGCATCGCGCACGATGTTTTCCAGCGGCACGTAGCGGCCCTGCTTCAAAGCCTGGCGAGCGGTCTGCTGTGCGGCGTCCTGGCCGTGGGCGATGGCCAACGGCGTGCCTGCGGTCAGCAAGGACAGGCCGGCGAGGGCGACAAGGGTGCGGTAGGAAAACATGGCGCTATTGATAGCGCGGCTAGCTAACAATCGACTAACAGTGCTGGCTAGGGCGCTGTTAGGCAGGCGGCGGAGACTGTTTGGGCCGGGCTGATCCGGCAGCACTCAAGGAACGCCCCCATGTTGAAGTCATTGTTCGCAACCGCCGCCATCGCCGCGGCATTGAGCACCAGCGCCCATGCACAAACCAAGCCGCTGGGCATGGCCGAGGTCGAGCAGAAGCTGCGTGCTGCCGGCTACACGCAGATCCATGAGATCGAAAAGGATGATGGTCTGTGGGAAGCCGATGTCGCGCGCGCTGATGGCCGCTTCGCCGAAGTATGGGTGGACCCGGCGACCGGCGAGATCTTTGATGAGCACGATGGTCGCGCCGTGCTGGGCAGCGAGCAGATCCTGGCCCGTGCCGGCGCCGCAGGCCTGCGCGAGATCCACTCGCTGGAGCGCGACGGTGCCACCTGGAAGCTGGAAGCGCGCAATGCCCGCAACCAGCGCGTGGAAGTCCGCATGAGCGGCATCGATGGCCGCATCCTGCACAGCGAGCGTGACGGCTGGCTGGACTGAGTTGCCGCGAAGGCGCAGCCAAGGGCTGCGCTTCGTGCGATCAGGCGTTGCGTGCCACCTGGAAGCCAGCAAACGACTGGCTTACCGGCATCAACTCGATGCGGTTGACGTTGAGGTGCGCGGGCAACGTCGCCACCCAGAAGATCTGGTCGGCGATGTCTTCGGCAGTCATCGGGCTGGCACCGCCGTACAACTGGTCGGATGCGGCCTGATTGCCATGCGTACGCACCAGGGTGAATTCGGTTTCGGCCATGCCCGGTTCGATCGCGGTCACGCGCACGCCGGTGCCGTGCAGGTCCGAGCGCAGGCCCAGCGAGAACTGACTGACGAAAGCCTTGGTGCCGCCATAGGCATTGCCGCCCGGATACGGATACAGCGCGGCGGTGGAGCTGATGTTGATGATCGCACCGCGGCGCTCTACGAGCTTGGGCAGCAGATGATGGGTCAGCGTCACCAGCGCGGTGATGTTGGTGTCGATCATCGTGCGCCAGTCTTCCAGGCTGGCGTGCTGGGCCGCAGCGGTTCCCTGGGCCAGGCCGGCGTTGTTGACCAGCAGGTCGATGTCGCGGAAGGCGGGTGGCAGGGCGGCCAGAGCAGCTTCCATTGCGGCGGCATCGCGGATGTCGAAGGCGGCGGCGTGGATCTTGTCGGCGCCGAATTCTTCCACCAGCGGTTGCAGGCGCTCGGCACGACGACCGGTGGCGATCACTTTCCAGCCGGCCGCGGCAAAGCGGCGGACAGCGGCGGCGCCGAAGCCGGAGGTGGCGCCGGTGATCAGAGCGGTCTTGGACATTGCGGAATCCTTGGGGCAGGGGATTTGGATTTTCGCACTTTGGGGCTTTGGGGGGTGTGGGGAGGTTGGGCCGACGGTACAAGCAAGAGCCAAAGCAAAAGCAAGAAGCCAAAGCGCCCCCTCATCCCAACCCTTCTCCCGCAGGCGGGAGAAGGGCTAAAGCCAGAGCCAAAGAGCCAAAGCCAAAGAGCCAAATCCAAATCCAAATCCAAAGCCAAATCCAAAGCCAAAGCCAAAGCCAAAGCCAAAGCCAAAGCCAAAGCCAAAGCCAAAGCCAAAGCCAAAGCACCCCTCCCCAACCCTCCCCAGCCCCCGGGGCGGCAGGAGGGGGGGGCCTGTGGGAG
>NZ_JBRREF010000143.1:0-4953 GCF_056760135.1 Stenotrophomonas sp. STEN023
CGGCCCCCCGCCGCGGCCGCGCCGCGGCGCGCCGGGCCGCGCCCGCCGCCCCCCCCCCCCCCCCCCCCCCCCCCCCCCCCCCCCCCCCCCCCCCCCCCCCCCCCCCCCCCCCCCCCCCCCCCCCCCACAACCACAAGAGCCGGGTTCAGGCAAAGTGACGCTGTCACGCCAGCCCGCCCTGCGTCGTCCTGCCCGTATGAATGCCGAAACCATCTTCCAGACCCACCGCCCGCGCTTGCTGGCATTGGCCTACCGCATGCTGGGCAGCCGCGCCGATGCCGAGGACGTGCTGCAGGACGCCTGGCTGCGCTGGGCAGGCAACGACTCCGCCGACATCCGCGATGCCGAGGCCTGGCTGGTCACAGCCACCACCCGGCTCAGCCTGGACCGCCTGCGTGCGGCTAAGCGTGAACGCCAACACTATCCCGGCCCATGGCTGCCGGAACCATTGCAGGTCGAACTGTCGTCAGATACCGCAACCGACCCTGCACAGATCCATGCCGTCGCCAATGAAGTCTCTTTCGCCTTCCTGACCCTGCTGGAGCAGCTGAGCCCGGACGAACGTGCCGCCTTCCTGCTCAAGGAGGCCTTCGACCACGACTACCGCCAGATCGGCAGCCTGCTCGGCCACAGCGAAGCCAACTGCCGGCAGCTGGTACGCCGCGCCAAACAGCGGCTGCAGACCGGTGCACCGCGCTTCCAGCCAGCGCCGGAACAGCATCGGAAACTACTGCAGCGCTTCATGGAAGCAGCGCAACGCGGTGACAGCCCAGCCATCCAGGCGCTGCTGCACGCCAATGCAACCCAGCTCTCCGATGGCGGCGGCATTGTCACCGCAGCGATTCGTCCGCTGCTGGGCGCCGAGCGCATCGGTCGCCTGTACTGGGCCATCGCTCGCCGCGGCGCCGCCCTGCCCGCGCAGCTTGGCTACGTCAACGGCGAGCCGGCGATCCTGCGCTTTGCCGACGGCAAGCTGGCTTCCTTCACCACCATCGAAGTGGCGGATGGCCGCATCTCCGCCCTGTACAGCATGCTCAATCCGGAAAAGTTGCCGCTGCTTGTCACGACCGACATCGCTGGCGCGTCCTTGTAACGAAAGGCGGCCGTGGTGGCCGTTTGGAGATACCTGATGTCCGCTACTACTTTCCCGCGCGTGCCCTATGCCCGCCTTGCCGCCGATGCCTTCAAAGGGCTGCTGGCCACCAGCAAAGCCGTGCACGACAGCTCGATCGAGCACGAACTGCAGGAACTGGTATTCCTGCGCGTATCGCAGATCAACGGCTGCGGCTATTGCATGGACATGCATGCCACCGCCCTGCGCAAGGCCGGCATCGAGCCACGCAAGCTCGACACCCTGCCGGCCTGGCATGAGAGCCGCTTCTTCGATGAGCGCGAGCGCGCCGCCCTGGGCTGGGCCGAAGCGATGACCCGATTGCCAGACGGTGCGCCCTCGCAGGCTGCTTTCGACGCGTTGAGGCCGCATTTCGATGACAAGGGCATCAGCGATCTCAGCATGGCCGTGGCGGTGATCAACGCCTGGAACCGGCTGGGCGCGAGCCTGCTGCCGCCGCTGCCCTGAGCTGTTCAGTAGTCGAAGGCCATCTTTCCCGGACCGGACTGATGGCCGCAGCCCGCGCCACACCGCACAATACGGCGCATGGGAACCCTTGTACTGATCCTCGACCTTATCGGCACCTTCGTCTTCGCCCTGTCCGGGGCGACGATGGGGGTGCGGCGGCGGCTGGATATCTTCGGCGTGCTGGTGCTGTCGTTCGCGGCGGCACTGGCCGGCGGCATGACCCGCGACCTGCTGATCGGCGCTACCCCGGTGGCGGCGATCAGCGACTGGCGCTACCCGGCGATCACCTTGGCCGCAGGCATCGTCACCTTCTTCTGGGCGCCGCTGATCGAGCGCATGCAGTACCCGGTGCGCATGTTCGACGCAATGGGGCTGGCTCTGTTTGCCGTGGCCGGTACACAGAAGGCGTTGGCCTATGGAATCGATCCGCCGATGGCGGCTGCACTTGGCATGTTGACGGGTATTGGCGGCGGTATTGCCCGTGACGTGCTGCTGGCACAGGTGCCGCTGGTGCTGCAGGCCGAGTTGTATGCGGTTGCCGCGCTGGCTGGTGCTGCGGTGGTTGCGCTGGGTTATTGGCTGGGATTGCCGCCGTTGCCTTGTGCGTTGGTTGGTGCTGGCTTGTGCTTTGGCCTGCGGATGATGGCGATGCATTTTGGTTGGCATCTGCCGGTGGCCTTGCAGTCGTCGGAGCCGCCGCCGCCGGAAGGGCCGCGTAGTTGAGGTAGAGCAAGAACCAAAGCCAAAGCCAAAGCACCCCTCCCCGGCCCTCCCCTTGCCTACGGCAAAGGGAGGGAGCGAAGCCACGGCCCTCCCTTGCGGCAACGAGAGGGAGCAAAGCCAGGGCCTCCGGTAACACCAAACTCACACTACATCGGCCATCGTGGACGTCCCGTTTCAACAGGACCCAGCCATGTCCGCAGAACGCTCCGATACCCTGATCGGCGATGACGTCGTCCGTACCCTTGGTCAACAATCCGAGACGTCGCAGGTACTTGCCCAGGTCAAAGACGGTCAGGTGACCTTGTCCGGCGATGTACCCAGCACCGATGCGAGACACAAGGTCGAGACCGTTGTTGCGGCCATCGAAGGCGTGCACAAGGTGATCAATCATCTCAATGTCGACAGTGGCAAGCGCTCGTTCGGTGCCGCCGGCGAGGCTGTCCGTGACAACCCTGATGGTCGCGACGATGCGCAGATGGGCGATATCGACCTCGGCAAGGACGGTTGAGCCCACTGATGCACCGAGGGCAGTGCATTTGCGGGTAACCTGAACCCGCACCTCGCCGCTTGAGCCACACATGCCACACCCCGAGCCCGCTCCCGCCAAGAAACCCAGCTTCCGCGAGCGCGTGGATGCGATGCGTAACCTGCCGCCGTTCCTGCGACAGGTGTGGCAGACCAGCCGCTGGCTGACCATCACCAGCCTCGGCCTGCGCCTGGTCCGCGCCTTGATGCCGGTAGCGATGCTGTACGTGGGCAAGCTGATCATCGATGAAGCCGTGCGCCTGGCCGGCGCCGGCCCGATGCCACCGCTGAGCGAGGCATTCTCCAGCGGCCACCTCACTACCCTGCTTGAGCTGCTGTTGCTGGAACTGGCCATCGCGATCGGCTCTGATCTGCTCGGCCGGCTGATCAACTACGCCGATTCGCTGCTTTCCGAGCTGTTCACCAATGCCACCAGCGTGCGGTTGATGGAGCACGCCGCCGAGCTCGATCTGGAAGATTTCGAAGACCCCGACCTGCAGGACAAGCTCGACCGTGCCCGGCGCCAGACCATGGGCCGCATGAGCCTGATGAGCCAGCTGTTCGGGCAGGTGCAGGACACCATCACCGTCATCAGCTTCGCCGCCGGCCTGATCGTCTACGCGCCTTGGTTGATTGTGCTGCTGGCGATTGCCTTGATCCCGGCCTTCATCGGCGAATCACACTTCAACACCTTGGGCTATTCGCTCAACTTCAGCTGGACGCCCGAGCGCCGCCAGCTCGATTACCTGCGCCAGGTAGGTGCCAGCGTGGAAACGGCCAAGGAGGTGAAGATATTCAACCTCAACCGTTTCCTGATTGATCGCTACAAGCTGCTGGCCGAGCGCTTCTACAAGGCCAACCGGGCGCTTGCCCGCAAACGCGCGATCTGGGGCACGTTGCTGGCCGCCTTGGGCACGCTTGGCTACTACGCTGCCTATGGTTATATCGCCTGGCGCACCATCCGCGGCGATTTCAGCATTGGCGACCTGACCTTCCTGTCCGGCAGCTTCCTGCGCCTGCGCCAGTTGCTGGAAGGCCTGCTCACCGGCTTCTCGCAGGTCGCCGGGCAGGCGCTGTACCTGGATGACCTGTTCTCGTTCTATGCCATCGAACCGGAGATCCGTTCGCGCCCGGACGCGGTGGCGATACCGCGGCCAATCCGCGAAGGCTTCGTGTTCGACAACGTCGGCTTCCGTTACCCCGATGCCGAGCGCTGGGCGGTACGCAACCTAAGCTTCCATCTGCAGGCAGGTGAAGTCATTGCCTTGGTCGGCGAGAACGGCGCCGGCAAGACCACCCTGGTCAAGCTGCTGGCACGCCTGTACGACCCGGACGAAGGCCGCATCCTGCTCGATGGCCGCGACCTGCGCGATTACGACCTGGACGACCTGCGCGCGAACATGGGTGTGATCTTCCAGGATTTCGTGCGCTACCACCTGTCCGCAGGCGAGAACATCGGCGTTGGCCTGGTCGAGTCGATGTATGACAAGCAGCGCATTCAAAATGCTGCACGGCGCGCGCTGGCCGATGAAGTGATCGACACCCTGCCCGCTGGCTACGACCAGTTGATCGGGCGCCGCTTCAAGACCGGCGTGGACCTGTCCGGCGGCCAGTGGCAGAAGATCGCCATCGCCCGCGCCTATATGCGCGACGCGCAGGTGATGATCCTCGACGAGCCGACCGCAGCCTTGGATGCGCGGGCGGAGTTCGAGGTGTTCCAGCGCTTCAAGGAACTCTCGGACAACCGCACTGCCGTGCTGATCTCGCACCGCTTCTCATCGGTGCGCATGGCCGACCGCATCCTGGTGCTGGCCGACGGCCGCATCGAAGCCAGCGGCACCCACGAAGAGCTGATGATCGAAGGCGGGCGCTATGCGGAGTTGTTCGAGCTGCAGGCAGCGGGCTACAGATGAGCACCTGTAGTGCAGAGCCATGCTCGGCAGAGGCTTTCGAAGCAAAAAGCCCCCCCTCCCCAGCCATCCCCTTGGCCCGCGGCCAAAGGGAGGGAGCGTAGTGGGGGGGGGGGGGGGGGGGGGGGGGGGGGCGGGGGGCGCCCGCCGCCCGCCGCGCGCGGCCGCCCCCCCCCCCCCCCAACAACAAACAAACAAAAAAAAAAAAATATAAAA
>NZ_JBRREF010000144.1:0-4772 GCF_056760135.1 Stenotrophomonas sp. STEN023
CAGGAAGCCAATGATCTGCTCTTCGGAAAAGCGCTTCTTCATGTCCAATCTCCGTCTCGTTGGGGATTGAACTCCAAATCGCCGCGCTACTCAAAATCGGGGGAACGTCGGGATGACGACCGAGATGGTCGAGGATCTTGGCGCAAGCACGTGGGATAACTTCGACTACCTCACCGGTAGATGCGCGCATCCTGACTACAACAGCTTCGAATCGGCTCTCCCTCTCATCGTCAAGGATCTTGAGCTTCGACTGGATGGGAAGGCTCGCGCCCAGAGCGTCATGGAGATGGCGCGTACTAGTAGGGCCTCGCTACGTACGATGGATGAAGAATCCATCCATCTCATATGCGCAGCGGCGCTACGGATCGCACTGAGGGTGAAGAATCCTTCCCTCGTTGGGGAGCGGTTCGAGATGGTCTTCGCTAGTGAATGTCTGATCCATGGAGTTCCGACCGAGACTGTCTAATCCTATGCAAGAGCAAGTGGAACAACTTCGCGTCAACGTCAGCTTCCGGCCAGAAGCGGATCAACCAACGCCTTATTTAAACCGACCCGAAAAGCGGGTTCGGCTCGAATTAGCCGTTAGGGGGTTATTCCAGCGCGATCTTCGCGTTGCTCACACTCGAATCTAGGTCACTTGCCGCTGAGTCGACGCTGTAGGCTGCAGCCTGGATGTCTGGCACAACATCCTGCCAGTTATCGAAGCCGAAGCGGCTAGTGATCGACAATAGCTCGGACGATGCTGATTGAACCTCGCGAGACTGTAGAGCTACATCTGCGAATGCTGATTGGCTTGCTTCAATTGTGTCCCGGGCGTCCTGTAGCTCATCCTCCAACTGCGCCACTCTATCGTGGGAGTCAGAAAGCTCTGCTCGAAGCTCTGCAACTTGACTCTCAAGATCATCGACGCGAGCTTGATTACAGCCCACTAGTGACAGAAGGAGAGCAGGCGTAAGAATGAGCCGACGCATAATTTTATTAGTCCTGACCATTTAATAGCGGGATCCTTGGTTCCGCTTATACCATCCAGAACGCACCGTACGGTGGCCAGAGAGCCTTGACCACACCGCCCTGACCGTTCAGAACTCGTGAATCGCCTTAGCCACCGATTGGCTCACCAGCGTCCGCTTTCGGCCAGAAGCGGACACTCTGCATCTGGGTTGTGGCCCCCCGTTGCGCAACCGCGGCAATGCGAAGCCCATAGCGTTTTGCCCAGGCCGCGAAGCGGAATCTACTGGACCGAGTTGTTAGAGCGGATAAATCTTCTTTGATTCTTGGAAATGAGTTAGGTGCTCATACTCGTAATCACCAACCCTGCTGTATATCAATGCATAGACCGGGCTCGATAGCGACCCAACCATCTGCCTACGGACACATTTGTTTCCTATATTTATCAAGTAATCTCGGTTTGGCTTGCTCGTGTAGATGAGCGATTTTGGATTCCCCGGGTCTGGCTTCACAAGACTTACAAACGGCGCATAGTCATGACGAGTAAATTTCGCTCCCGCTGGACGAATTCGGCAAGCTTCCTCAAAGCTAATTACATCTTGTCCTGGCACAAAGAAGACGAGAGCATTTTTCTTGAAAGCATCACCCACATTGGTAAGACCGAGCAGCCACTCCCAGTCATGCTTCGGCCCTTTCTTTGAGCCCCAGATATTCACGGGCTGTTTGCCGTCAGCTTTCCTCCGAAGGAACTTGACCTCTGCTTTGATTGTTGGACTAGAGATTAGTAGGTCGAGATCAGACGTGCCCTGAGCTGCGAGAGCGGCCTCAGGCCCGAAGAAGAGTCCGAGCCGGGCATTGAAGTCGATCTCCCTCTTGTTGCACACCATCCTGAGAACTTCCGCAGGAGTCTTCCTTTGTGCCGCCAGTGTGTAGCTATGCACTATTGCAAGGCACGCTGCCTTGAGGAACTCATGAGCGTGGTGTGGTGTTGAGTAACTCATAGAAGCCCTAGCTATCCAATAGCCGGATCCTTGGATCCGGCTCCGCGATCTATCCGCAGCGCACCATGTGGTGAACCATCTCCTTTACACGCTCGATCTTAAGGCCGCTGGAGCAGGCTAACAATCCGACGCATGAGCGGAGCCAATAGCGTGTAATGACCAATCCCACATTGGGCGGCCATGCCGATATGAGGCACCAGCATCACGTTGCTCAGCAGCCCCCCCCCAATCCTCCCCAGCAGCACCCATGCCTGCCGCCTGAGAGCAAACTCAATGTTTAACCCCGCACGAGGCCCACAACGGTTAGCGACAGCAGCCCGACCATGAATGAGAAGAACGCGACAGCAAAAGAATCGCAACCTCGATCTTTAGACAGTCCTTTGAGCGATGTCGACAACGTAACAACCAAACCCGCAGCCGTTGCCTACGGAAAGGCAAAAACTTTCAGAACTTTGGCAGTCCGAAGCAGCGTGTACATCACGTCAACCTATATTTCTCATAAATAACCCACCTGCCTCAACCAGCCATCAAATATTTGAGGGGTGATGGTGTGGGCCCTAATTTGAATGTCTTTTTTTGTCAGGAACGAATCATTGCCTCGACTTTCCCACTCGCTGGAGCTACCCGGCGATCCCTCATAAATGATCCCCATTAAGGTAATTTCCTTGTCGCTCGGCCCATCTAGATATACAGGACCGCCGCTCATTCCGCTAAAGAAGATTTCGCAGTCCACCTCCAAAGATGAGGACAGAAGAAAGGAATCTCGCTCCCAGGACAGAGGAGAGGCTAGTTCAGCCAGCACCTGCGCCAACTCCGCACTTACGGTAGAGTCGCTCTGAGATTTGTGCTCAGTTGGATATCCGCAGGCCATAGCCATCTTTGCCTGACTTGAATTTGGCTCAACCCAATGATCCAGATCGACGGCCTCCTTTCTCTTTCGATGCATGTAATTGGATGAAAAAAATTCATCCAAGTAGATTATTGCGATATCTGGATTCAGTGCATCAGAAGGACTGGATCGCATAGGGCGGAAATGACTCTCGTACCCACCCGGCGAGAGAAGGCCAAAATTGTATATAAGTCTATCGCCAAAAACCGTCAGTATTCTCTCTTCTTGAGAGCCAAGCTTTTGCTGAAAATAGACGTGCGCACAGGTGATTCCATAGATCACACCTCTATACTTGACATAAGTTATTGTGCCATTGGCCTTCTCAGCTGAATGCCCATCCTGCATAAAGTGCTTTGATAGATACAAAGGTTCACAATGGGAGAATGCAATTTCCCCGTACGACTTCAATTCATCGCCCACCCTGTCGCCCCCAAAGACCTATTGAGTATGACTACCTAACAGCCGAGCCCTGGGGCCGCACTGCTGCTTATTCACTGCGCACTGCAAGGCGGAATGCTCTCTTAGTGCACTTTGATCTTAAGGCTGCGAGATCGGATTAACAAGCCGACGAATTCCCAGACCTAGTGCCATCGACTAAAGTCATGCCGGACCCCATGCAGCTGGCTTGTGAACACCTAATTGGGGTAGGACGGAGCTCCGCCCATGTCCGCTAGCGGCCAGAAGCTGTCGTTCGTCTGTCTAGGGCATCTTGGGCGATTCAGTCGGCCGCAAGGTGAACAAGCAGACCTGACTCGCCGAACTCTACCAATGTGCTCTCGACAGCATCGGCTTGGCGACGCTCCCGTTTCCCTATAATGGCCTGAGGCCATGTGGCTAAAGCGAAATCTAAGGGATGTATGTCGCATCGCAACCAGATCCTTGAGAAGATCAAGAAAGCCATGAAGTCCGCTTGTGAGCAGACCGAACTTTTCACTGACGCAAAAGCTGAGCCTATTGCCGCGGAATACCTGTTTACAGTGGAAGTGGCAAAGGCAATCGCAGAATTTAATGCCCCAGCTGGTGATCCCTATATCATCAGAGTGGAGCGTGATGCCGGAACATTCGCTACTGATTGCCTGAGACCCGTCGCACGAGCAAAGGGCGATGGGCTTAGCGGAAAGATGGTTATTCGACGCAGCAAGCCAGATGTTGGCCGGGATGGGCGCGTCGACGTAACCGTCTATGCAGATGAATTTAATAGTGGCTATTGGGGCTATCAGCCCATTTGCGCCATTGAAGTCAAAGGCTTCGATCCTGCCAAACAGCTTGTCCTTGAGGATCTCCGGCGGAATCTATGTTTCTTGAGGGCCACTGGAGAAACGGGTGACAGTGTCCTTGAGTTCACGGCGTTTGCCGCTTTTCATTCTTACAAGCGTACTACCGATTACTGGGTCACCAAGCATGAAGACGAGATCCTCCAAAGATATATGGACTGGATAAAGGACCTTGGCGATCTCTCTGATATCGACGTGGATATCCAGGTGGTGCGTGTTAGCCTTGAGCAGCAAGGAACGATCACTCATGGGATCGATTACGACGAGATTGATTCCAGTACTAAGCACCACATTGTCGGCGTAATGGTCGTGATGTCGCGTGTCTTGGTTGCGCCGAGCAAGAGTAGCGCCAGAACTCCGTTCAAAATTTAAGAGCGCCTGTGGCCTGTCCGTAAACTTGACTCGGGCATTTTGGAGGTCTCCCGGCGGGCGACAAAACACCCTTTCCGGGTGGTGAAGCGCCAGATAGGTTACACAGTGTATGTCCGCTTTGGGTCGTAAACGGACGTTAACAACGACCCGGCGCTTGGGCTACCCGTTAGGTCCGCTTTGAATCGCCCAGGCTTTTGTAGACACTCTTCAGCCGTTTAGTGCGTACTGCCGTTCAAACTCTATCGGGGACAGGCCGCCATTGGAACCGTGTCGCCGTGTCGGGTTGTA
>NZ_JBRREF010000145.1:0-4729 GCF_056760135.1 Stenotrophomonas sp. STEN023
TTTTTTTTTCCGCCTGCCCGGCGCCCCCTATTTGCCTCCGTCCCTTTGGCCGTGGTTTGGGGTGGGGGGGGGTGGGGTTGGCTTTTCGCTGGCTGATCCAACTGTAGCTTCGCGGCTTACGCCGCTCCCACAAAAACCGGAGTTGGTTACGCTGCCGGTAATGCCCCTGCCGAGCATGGCTCGGCACTACCTCGCGCTATGCTGGCGGCAGGTTTTTTATGGAGAACGCCATGGCCGGCAAAGGCTGGTTCTACGTGGCCCTGACCTGTCTGTTCGAGCTGGTCTGGGTGTATGGCTTCAATGTGGCAGCCACATGGTGGCATTGGATACCGATCATCGCGGTGATCGTGGTGGACTTCCATTGGCTGGCCAAGGCCTGCGAGTCATTGCCTACCGGCACGGTATACGCGGTGTTTGCCGCTGTGGGTACGGTGGGTACGGCATTGATGGATATCTTCCTGTTCGACGGCAGCTTCAGCGTGGCCAAGGGCGTGTTCATGGCGGTGCTGGTGGCGGGCGTGATCGCATTGAAGCTGGCCGATGGCAACGCTGCTGCCGATCCCGATGCAAGCGGGCAGGGAGGCTGATATGGGCTGGTTTCTGGTGATCGCCGCGGCCTTGATGGAGACGGTGGGCGTAATTGGCCTGAAGCGTTACAGCGGGCGCAAGAGTCTGTTGAACGCTGTGTTGTTCTTTGGCGGGTTCGGTGCTTCGTTCGTGCTGCTGTACCAGTCGTTCCGTTACATCCAGTTGAGCATTGCCTATGCGGTCTGGATTGGCTTGGGAACGGCGGCTGCGGTGCTGGTGAACATGCTGTTCTTTGGTGAATCGCGCAGCACCGCGCGCCTGCTGAGTCTGGCGGTGATTGTTGTCGGGGTTGTGGGGTTGAAGGCGGTTTCTTGAATGCAGAAGGCCCCGGGAGTGCCGGGGCCTTGGTGTTGGTGCTTCTTTTTCTCGGGCTTCGGTTCGACTGCCGTTGTCTACATTTTTCAGACTTCGGTTTGCCCTCACCCCAACCCCCGCTCCGCGCCCCGGCCCTCGCGTTGCGCGAGGGCGCTCCAAGAGTCGCGAACCAGTGGTTCGCAAGCGCCTCTTCTCGCCCCGTGTACGGGAGAGGGGCTTTAAGCCAAGGCTCAGCGCTGGGCGCGGCGGCGTAGCGGGGTTACGTTGCTGCTGGCTTTCTTGGCTTTTTTCGCCGCCGGTTGCGCGGCTTGGGCACTGAAGAAATCGCGCATCTTCGGGTACACCACTTCGCGCCAGCGGCGGCCGCTGAAGATGCCGTAATGGCCGGCACCTTCGACGATGAAATGATCACGGCGCGAGGCCGGGATGCCGGTGCACAAAGCCTGCGCGGCCTCGGTCTGGCCGAGGCCGGCGATATCGTCCAGCTCGCCCTCGATGCTCAGCAGGGCCGTGTCGCGGATGGCCGACGGGTCGACGTGTTCGCCACGCACATACCATTCGCCACGCGGCAGCAGGAACTCCTGGAACACCACGCGGATGGTGTCCAGGTAGAACTGCGCCGGCATGTCGAGCACGGCGTTGTACTCGTCGTAGAAGCGGCGATGCGCGTTGGCATCGTCCATGTCGCCCTTGACCAGGTCGGTGTAGAAATCCCAGTGCGACATCAGGTGACGGCTGGGGTTCATCGACATGAAACCGGCGTGCTGCAAAAAGCCCGGATAGACGCGGCGACCCTGGCCCGGATACGGCGCCGGAATGGTGTGGATGACGTTGTTCTCGAACCACGACATCGGATTGCGGGTGGCCAGATTGTTGACCGCGGTCGGGCTGCAACGCGCATCGATCGGGCCGCCCATCATCACCAGCGAGCGCGGCGTGGTTTCACCACGACTGGCCATCAACGACACGGCAGCCAGCACCGGCACAGTCGGCTGGCAGACGCTGACCACGTGCACGTTGTCGGCGCCGAGGTGGCGGATGAATTCCTGCACGTATTCGATGTAGTCGTCCAGACCAAATTCGCCCTGTTCCACCGGCACCATGCGCGCGTCGACCCAGTCGGTGACGTAGACGCGGTGATCGCGCAGCAGGGTGCGCACGGTATCGCGCAGCAGGGTGGCGTGGTGACCGGACAACGGTGCCACCACCAGCACGATGGGCTGCGCCAGCAGGGCTTCGACCTTGGAGGTTTCGTTGCTGTGGCGCTTGAAGCGCAGCAGCTTGCAGAACGGCTTTTCCACTTCGGTGAGCTGGGCGATCGGCACGATCTCGCCATCAAGCTCCAGCTCGTGGATGCCCCATTCGGGCTTCTCATAATCCTTGCCGAGGCGGTGGAACAGCTCGTTCATCGCCGCGAAGCGATCAGCGCCCGGCATCGACGACCACCAGTGGCCCGAATTATTGAAGAACGCCGCATTTGCCTGCGCCTGATGAACCCAGGGCGCAAGCAGGTTGCGGGTCAATTCATGCAGTTGATAAAGCATGATGTCCCAATATGTACAGTCATATGATGCTGTGCAGCATAGCGCACTATCGCAGAGCGCGAGTTAAGCCGGTATCGGCCTTTAGTCGGCCCTTTCCAGCGCGGCGATGTCTTCGCTGAATGCGGGGCCCAGCCAGCAATGCGAGCCGACTCCGCGGAAACCGACCTCGCGTAGCTGACGCTTGTACCAGCGGGCAGGCCGTTGCTGGAAGCCGTCGTGGTCGCCATGGAACTCGTCCTCGGCGGTGAACAGCTCCAGGAAGGCGACCCCGCCGCAGAGTTCGGCAAGACCGGGCAGGCCCTTGCGCAGCTCACGGCTGGGTACGTAATGGATCACGTCCGAGCAGACCAGCAGATCGACCGGCGCGCAGGGGCGCAGCCACTGGAAGTCGCCGAAGCTGGCCAGGTGCAGGTTGCGGGTGCGGCCGTAGCGGCGCACCGCGTACTCGCTGCTGTCGAAGCCCATGTACTGCAGCTTGGGCCGTAGCTTGAGCAGCGGCGCACGCCAGGCGCCTTCGCCGGCACCGATGTCGAGCACGCTGCGGATCGGGCGTTCGAGGTAATACTCGGCCGCAGCCACGGCCAGTTGCACCTTGCGGGCCAGGCGCGCTGCGCCGCCGATATCGTCACGGCGGTACCAGCGTTGGAAGTAGTCGGCGTCGTACTGCTTGTCCTGCATGTGCGTGTCTTGTGCGGATGGGCGAAAATGGCGCTCATCCTACGCCGCCGATGGAGCCAGCGCATGCAGTCGTACTTTTGGGTAAAGACCTTCCACCTTGTTTTCGTGGTGGCGTGGATGGCGTCGGTGTTCTACCTGCCGCGGATCCTGGTCAACCTGGCCGAGGCGGCTGGGCAGCCGGCGGTGGTGGAGCGGCTGCAGTTGATGGGCAAGCGCCTGTACCGGTTCGGCCATGTGATGTTTGGCTTTGCCTTCATTCTTGGGTTGGTGCTGTGGCTTGGTTACAAGGTGTTGCCGGAGTTTCCAACCATGGTGGCGCCGGGCGCCGCGGGCTGGCTGCATGCCAAGCTGGGGCTGGTGGTCTTGCTGATGGTCTATTTCACCTTCACCGGGCGCTGGTTGAAGGGCACGATCAAGGGCAAGGCTTTGCCGTCGTCGGGGACCTTGCGCTGGTTCAATGAGTTGCCGTTGGTGCTGTTCATTGCGATTGTGTATCTGGTGTTGGCGAAGCCGTTCTGAGTTTTTTTGGTTGGGCTGCGAAGATCAACGGCACCCCTCCCAACCCTCCCCTGCGCTGCGCGCAAGGGAGGGCTCGCTTTCCACCCCCTCCCTTTGGCGCAGCCAGGGGGAGGGCTGGGGAGGGGTTGAGCTTGTGACCCTTACTGCCCCCGCAAGGCCTCCGCAAACTGCGGATAGCCAAACACATCATTGTGATCGGCATCAGCGATGGTCACCGCCTGCGCCACGTCAGGCTGGAACTCCCGTAATAACCGCAATGAACTCGCATTCGGAATCACCTCATCCCTGCCAGCGATGATCAGCGTGGTGGGAGCGCTGATCCCCGCGGCGTGACGCCATGAATCGTAGTGGTCGCGCAGCAGCAGGCGCACCGGGAAGGCCGGGAACATGCGTGCAGCCAGGCCACCAATGCTGTCGTAAGGCGTGATCAGGACCAGCCGCTGAACTGGTCGTGCAGCAGCGAGTTGCACGGCCACGCCCGAGCCGAGGCTGCGGCCAACCACGATGATGTCCTGTGCCTGGCTGCTGCTGGTGCGGTCATACAGGGCCAGCGCATCGCCAATAAGTGTGGCTTCAGTCGGTGAACCGCTGCTGCCGCCATAGCCGCGGTAGTGCATCGCGTGGATGGCGGCATTGGGGAAGCCCTGCTGCAGCATCGGCAGCGCCTGCGAGACGTCTTCGGCATTGCCGCCGAAATACAGCACGAGCTGCGTGCTGTGCTGCCGGTTGCTGGAGACGATGATGTCGGCGTCGCCGCGCGGCAGCGTCCAGTGCGGTACATCGGCACTGCGCGGGGCCGGGTGGTAGAGCATGCTGCGTGCATTGAAGGCGAGCAGGGCGCAGGCGATCAGGTACATGCTGGCGAGCAGGCTGATGGCGATCAACAGGACTTTCAGGCTGGTGATCATGCTGCTTGGCCTCGCCGGGGATGGGGAGAAGGCAGGTAACACAGTCCACACGCGCAGCGCGTCGCCACAATCCGGTGTCCGTGCGCAGGCAGCGGATGCGTTTGTGGGAGCGGCGTCAGCCGCGAAGCTCACAATACCCAAACTATTGGCACCTCTATCATCTGATGCTGTACTGGC
>NZ_JBRREF010000146.1:0-4570 GCF_056760135.1 Stenotrophomonas sp. STEN023
TCTTTGCTTGTGCAAAGAAGGGTGGCCCAAAGAAAGCACACCCTGCCTCCGCGCCCACGCCGCTACGCGTCGTGGGTCCACTCCGCCGCCGGGATTTTTCGACGATACATCCCTGTATCGTCGAAAAACGACGTGCATCCATGCACGTCGCCCCATTCGGGGTCTTGTCCGTCGGCTGCGTCGCTGCGGAAGGGGCCCGGTAGATCAAGAGCTTTGGAGCAACTGCAACTGCAGAAGCAACAACTGGAGCAACGGCTGGAGCAACAACAACAGCAACTGCACCCCTCCCATACCCTCCCCTACGCTTTGCGTAAGGGAGGGCAAGTGCAAAGGCAAGTGCAAAGGCAAGTGCAGAGGCACATGCAGCCGCCGCAGCCAAACGCCTTGCGCCTCAGCGCTTGGCCATGAAGGCTTCGATCTCGTCGGCACTGCGTTCCAGCGCACCAGTCAACACACGGTGCCCGTCCTCGGTGATCAACACATCATCCTCGATGCGGATACCAATCCCGCGCCAACGCGCCTCCACACTGCGATCGTCCGGCGAAATGTACAGCCCCGGCTCGATCGTGAAGACCATGCCCGGCTCCAACAAACGCGACTCACCAGCCACCCGGTAATCACCCACATCATGCACATCCATGCCCAGCCAATGACCGGTCTTGTGCCGGTAAAACCGCTGGTAGTGGCGTTCGAGAATGTTCTCCTCCAGATCACCCTTCAGCAGACCCAGGCGCAACAAGCCTTCGGTCAATACTTCCACTGCCGCAAGATGCCCTTCCTCGTAGGCAATGCCAGGCCGCGCCTGCTCCAGGGCCGCCACCTGCGCCGCCAATACCAGATCATGCAGCGCGCGCTGCTCCTCGCTGAAACGGCCGTTGACCGGGAAGGTGCGGGTGATATCGCTGGCATAACCGCGATACTCCGCGCCCGCATCGATCAACACCAGATCACCATCGCGGCTGCCGCCGTTGTTGTCGCGGTAATGCAGCACGCAGGCATTCACGCCAGCACCGACAATGCTGTTGTATGCAGGGCACGCATCAGCCGTGCGGAACTCTCGCTCCAGCTCCGCCTGCAATTCGTACTCATGGATGCCCGCCCGCGCCGCCCGCATCGCCGCGCGGTGCGCACGCACACTGATGTCCGCCGCCTCCTGCATAAGCACGATTTCGTCGGCACTCTTGTACAGGCGCTGCTCGTGCAGCAGATGCCCAAGCTCCAGGAATTCATGCGGCGGCTGCGCGCCATTGCGCACCTGTGAACGCACCCGGTTCACCCAACCGATCAACTTCAGATCGAAGTCGGCATCGCGGCCAAAGTGGTAGTACACCCGCGAACGCCCTTCCAGCAGACCCGGCAGGATTTCATCCAGATCATCGATCGGATAGGCATCGTCCATGCCGTAGTGCGAGACCGCACCATCCTGGCCTTCACGCGGGCCGTCCCAGGCTTCGCGGTCCGGGTCGCGCTCGCGGCAGAACAGGATGGCCTCACCGTGCTTGCGGCCCGGAATCAGCACCAGCACCGCCTCGGGCTCCTGGAACCCGCTCAGGTACCAGAAATCCGAATCCTGACGGTACGGAAAGAAAGTGTCGTTGCTGCGCACCCGTTCTGCTGCCGCAGGCAGCACCAGGATGGCGTCATCGCCAGCCGCTTCCATCAACTGCCGGCGGCGGCGGGCGTATTCGGCGGGGGTGATCCCGGACAGACGCTTCATCGCAACCTCAGTTCAGGCTTTGCCGGTGGCGCGAGCCCATCACGCAGTCGCCATGCAGCAACAACGCGGCAACGCGCACGAACTCCTCGATCTCGGACAGTGCGTCCTCGTCTTCGTCGGCGCTGTCGAACTCGTCGCTGGACGCCTGCGCCAGACGCGCCAGATCCTGCAGCGCTTCTTCGCCCTCCTCGCTCAGTGCCGGACGCTTGCCCGAGGCCAGGCCGAAGCCGCCCAGGAAAGCCCGGCACCATTCAAACAGGGCGTCGGTACGCGCCTGCAGCGGCTCGGCGGCATCCACCAGCACCAGCTCGAAGGCGAAGTCGCGGTCTTCCAGCTGCGCGACCGTGGCCTGGCGCAGCAGGTCCAGCGCGCTGCCGGGTTCCGGCGCCGGCAGGTTGTCGTCGGCCAGCACCTTGGCCGGCCACGCAGGCACATCGGCGCCGCCGGCGGCCAACCAGCCGCACAGTCCGCCATGGAGTTCGGCCGGGGAAGCAGCCAGGCCCAGCGACTGGCTGGCCTGGAGGATGTCGTTGACGGCGGGAAGGTCGGTCATGTCACTGATCTGTAAAGCGGAGAGGAACGCCGGCACCGACAAGATGACGACGGCCGCACAGTGTACCAACCGCGCTGCATACTCCTTCTTGACCGGCCCTCATCGCCATGCCTATCGTTCCATCCATGGACTCCTTCGACCCCGCTGGCCAGCTGCTGGCCCTCGCCTCCCGCCTCGAGCTGCTGCTTGAGCGCAACCAGCGGCTGAGCGATGAAAACCGCAGCCTGCGCCAGCAGCAGGAACAGCTGATCAGCGAGCGCTCGCAGTTGCTGACCAAGAACGAACAGGCCCGCTCCCGGGTGGAAGCCATGATCACCCGCCTCAAGTCGCTGGAGCAGCACACGTGAGCAACAACGAACCGGTCAGCGTCCATATCCTGGACCGCGAGTACACCGTTGGCGTGGAACCGACCGAGCGCGAAAGCCTCACCGCCGCCGCACGCGTGCTCGACGGCAAGATGCGCGAGATCCGCGGCAGCAACCGGATGGCGGCGGTAGATCGCATCGCGGTGTTGGCTGCGCTTAATCTTGCGCATGAATTGCAGCAGGTGCGCGATGAGCAGCTTGCACAGCAGCAGCGCTTCCAATCGGCCATGAGTGAGCTGAACCGGCGCTTGGATCTGGCCATCGACAACGCACGTTGATCCAGCTGACCAGCTCAGACAGATGAATCCGCAATTCGTGAAATACGACTGCACGTAACCGCACAACCTCGTTATACTGGCGACGCGTTCTCTGCTGTGAACGACGGCGTGTGCAAACATTCGCCTTGTCCCTTAATTACGACCACGGGGGCGCGACGGAGCCGGGTGTGCAGGTCCGCCTTGTAGCGGGAAGCCCGATGGCCCCCCAGCGTTCCCACTTGAACCCCGGGTTCAAGGTCGTTTCGCACGCATCGTCACCGCGGAGAATGCAATATTCCAGAACGGCGCCTAACGGCGCCGTTCTTTTTTGTCTTTTTTTCCTTCTCCCTCCGGGAGAAGGTGCCCCGAAGGGGCGGATGAGGGTGAGCGCGAAGCCTCATGCATGTTGATCTCACATCGCTTCACCCGCACCCTCTCCCCAACCCCTCTCCCGACGGGAGAGGGGCTTCAACTCTCTGCCCGCAGATTTTTCCCCGATGACTGCCGATCCCCGCCAACTCCTCCGCCAACAACTGCGCCAGCGCCGCCGCGATATTCCCGCCACCGAGCGCATCGCCGCTGCCGAAACGCTGGCCGCGCACCTGCTGTCCCTGCCTTTCGCCGGGATCAGCGGCCATGTCGCCGGCTACTGGGCGATGGACGGCGAGATCGCCCTGCACCGCTGGCAGATGCAGTTGCCGCCGCAGCAGACCTATTGCCTGCCGGTACTGCACGGCAAGCTGCTGCGCTTCGCGCCGTGGCGGCCCGGGCAGGCGCTGGTCAGCAACCGTTATGGCATTCCCGAGCCGGATGTAGACCCTTCGCAGGCGCTGCGGCCGGAGGAAATGGCCTTGGTCATCGCCCCGCTGGTGGGCTTTGATGACGGTGGCCGGCGGCTGGGTATGGGGGGCGGCTGGTATGATCGCAGCTTCGCATTTCGGCAGCGCCAGGCCGCGCCGCCGTGGCTGGTGGGGGTAGGTTTCTCCGCCCAGCAGGTACCGTCATTGCCGGTCGAGGACTGGGATGTGGCGGTGGATGCCATCTGTACCGAGCAGGCCACTCTCTACCCGGAACCGTTGAACGCATGACCGCCCGCAAGCGCTACTGGCTGATGAAGTCCGAACCGGACGCCTTTTCCATCGACGACCTGCAGCGCGTAGGCACCGAACCGTGGAATGGCGTGCGCAATTACCAGGCGCGCAATTTCATGCGCGATGGCATGAAGGTCGGCGACGGCATCCTGTTCTACCACTCCAATACCAAGGTGCCGGGCATCGTCGGCATCGCAACGGTGGCCAGCGAGGCCTATCCGGACGACACCCAGTTCGATCCCGAATCCGATTACCACGACCCCAAGAGCACGCGCGAACAACCGCGCTGGATGCTGGTGGACGTGGGTTTCGAGCGCAAGCTGGCGCAGGTGATCGCGCTGGACGAGATCAAGCTGCATGCCGAGGAACTGGGCGAAGGTTTCCCGCTGACCGCCAAGGGCAACCGCCTGTCGGTGTTCCCGGTTACCGCCGCACAGTGGAAGCTGCTGTTGTCGCTGGAACAGAAAGCCAAGTAAGCCTCTTTTGTTGTGGGGGCCGGGGGTGGCCCCCCGCCCGCAAACCCGAAAAAAAAACCCGCGGGGGGCGGGGGGGCGCGCCCCCCCCAAAACAAAATATAACGAACAGTA
>NZ_JBRREF010000147.1:0-4349 GCF_056760135.1 Stenotrophomonas sp. STEN023
GGCAGAGGCGTTACTGGTGAAGCCCCTTGCCGAGCATGGCTCGGCACTACCTGTTCATTACCCTGGCGGAGCCCCTTGCCGAGCATGGCTCGGCACTACCTTGTTAAGCGCGGGCTTCCTGCAGCAGCTTGCCGCCGGCCTTCTTCTCGCGCGCGGCGCGGATGAAGCCGATGAACAGCGGGTGGCCGCCACGCGGGGTGGACAGGAACTCCGGGTGCGCCTGGCAAGCCAGGAACCACGGGTGCTGGTCACGCGGCAGTTCAACCACTTCCACCAGCGTGTCATCCATCGACTTGCCGGCGATCACCAGACCCGCGTCTTCCAACTGGGTGCGGTAGCGGTTGTTGAACTCGTAGCGGTGGCGATGACGCTCGGACACCACGTCCTTGCCGTACAGCTCACGGGCAAGCGTGCCCGGCTTCAGGCGCTGCTCCTGCAGGCCCAGGCGCATGGTGCCACCCAGGTCGGACTTTTCGTCACGCTTTTCGACTTCACCGGTGGCCGTGCGCCATTCGGTGATCAGGCCGATCACCGGGTTCGGCGATTGGCGGTCGTTCTCGGTGCTGTTGGCGCCTTCCAGACCGGCAACGTGGCGGGCGAAATCGACCACCGCCGCCTGCATGCCGTAGCAGATACCGAAGTACGGCAGCTTCTGCTCGCGGGCGTATTGCGAAGTCAGCACCTTGCCCTCGAAGCCGCGATCACCGAAGCCGCCCGGCACCAGGATACCGTCCACGCCTTCCAGCGCAGACAGACCGGATTCTTCGAGTTCCTGCGCTTCCAGCCACTTCAGGTTGACCTTGGTGCGCTGGCGCAGGCCGCCGTGCTTGAGCGCCTCGCCCACCGACTTGTACGCATCCTGATGGTCAACGTACTTGCCGACCACGGCGATGGTCACTTCGTCCAGCGGGTGCAGCGCTGCATCCAGTACGGCTTCCCACTCGGACAGGTCGGCCGGACCGGCCTTGTCACCCAGCTTGAGCTGGTTGACCACGATCTCGTCCAGGCCCTGCGCATGCAGGCCCATCGGTACGCGGTACAGAACCTCAACGTCCGGCACGCTGATCACGGCGCGCTCGGAAACGTTGGTGAACAGCGAAATCTTGCGACGTTCCGAATCCGGAATCGCCTGCTCGGAACGGCACAGCAGCACGTCCGGCTGGATGCCGATCGAGCGCAGTTCCTTGACCGAATGCTGGGTCGGCTTGGTCTTCAACTCACCGGCGGCAGCGATATACGGCACCAGGGTGAGGTGCATGAACAGCGCCTTCTCCGGGCCGCGCTCGGTGCGCACCTGGCGGATCGCCTCCAGGAACGGCAGCGACTCGATGTCGCCGACGGTACCGCCGATTTCCACCAGCGCCACGTCGAAGCCTTCAGTGGCCTCGTCGATGCAGCGGCGGATTTCGTCGGTGATGTGCGGAATGACCTGCACGGTGGCGCCCAGGTAATCACCACGGCGCTCCTTGCGGATCACGTTCTCGTAGATGCGCCCGGTGGTCACCGAATTCTTCCGGCTCAGGCGGTTATGTACGAAACGCTCGTAGTGGCCCAGGTCCAGATCGGTCTCGGCACCGTCGTCGGTGACATAGACCTCGCCATGCTGGAAGGGGCTCATCGTGCCTGGATCGACGTTGATGTACGGGTCCAGCTTCATCATGGTGACCTTCAGGCCACGCGCCTCGAGAATCGAGGCCAGGGACGCGGCTGCGATGCCCTTGCCTAGCGAGGACACCACACCACCGGTAACAAAAATAAGGGGGGTCACGGCTCACTGCCTCCCGGAAAGCCCTAGTTTAAAGGTTGTCGCCAAAACACCCAAGCACTGGATGCGGCGGATTAAAAAAAAGACGCCCCGACCTGCGCCGGGGCGTCCTTGAAACTCAGGAAAACCGCGTCAGCGACGGCGACGGGCTTCCTCTTCCTCTTCTTCACGCGGCGCCGGCTGGTCAGCCTTGGCCTTGTCCTGGGCAGCGGCGGCAGCGCGGCGCTTGGCCTTCTGCTCGGCATCGCTCTGCGCCTTGTCGACCGGGGCAGCCTGTGCGGCCTCGGCAGCCTTGCCCTTGTCAGCGCTTTGCGCCATCACGAAGGGAACCGCGGCAACCGCAGCGACAACAACACCCAGGGCCAGCAATTTTGATGTTTTCATCCAAAACCTCCTCGGCTTGCCCCGCCTGGAATGGCGGGCCTTTTTGGAACCGGCTACAGGATACCTCGTCGCAGCTGCCCCGGCCCTGAATGCCCTGCGTGCAAAAATCGCCGCCAGACCGCACACTCCCACGTCGATTTGCGCCCTACCGAGATCCATGAACGCCCGTTACAACGCCGCTGACATCGAAGTCCTCTCTGGCCTGGACCCGGTCAAACGCCGTCCTGGCATGTATACCGACACCGCCCGCCCGAACCATCTGGCGCAGGAAGTGATCGACAACTCGGTCGACGAGGCCCTGGCCGGCCACGCCAAGACCGTGGAAGTCACCCTGTTCAAGGATGGCAGCTGCGAAGTCAGCGATGACGGCCGCGGCATGCCGGTGGACATCCACCCGGAAGAAAAGATCCCCGGCGTCGAACTGATCCTGACCAGGCTGCACGCCGGCGGCAAGTTCAACAACCGCAACTACACCTTCTCCGGCGGTTTGCACGGCGTCGGCGTATCGGTGGTCAACGCCCTGTCCACGCTGGTGGAGATCCATATCCGCCGCGACGGCAGCGAACACCGCATCACCTTCCGCGATGGCGACCGCGCCAGCCCGCTGGAAGTGGTCGGCAGCGTCGGCAAGAAGAACACCGGCACCCGCCTGCGCTTCTGGGCCGACCCCAAGTACTTCGACACACCCAAATTCAACGTGCGCGCACTGCGCCACCTGCTGCGCGCCAAGGCCGTGCTGTGCCCGGGCCTGACCGTGAAGCTGACCGACGAAGCCACCGGCGAAGTCGACACCTGGTATTACGAGGACGGCCTGCGCGACTACCTGAAGGCCGAGCTGGGCGAGCGTGAAATGCTGCCGGCCGACCTGTTTGCCGGCTCGCTGAAGAAGGAAACCGAGATCGTTGACTGGGCCGTGGCCTGGCTGCCGGAAGGCGAGCTGGTGCAGGAAAGCTACGTCAACCTGATCCCGACCGCCCAGCACGGCACCCACGCCAACGGCCTGCGCACCGGCCTGACCGAGGCGCTGCGCGAATTCTGCGACTTCCGCAACCTGCTGCCGCGCGGCGTCAAGCTGGCCCCGGAAGATGTCTGGGACCGCGTCTCCTTCGTGCTGTCGCTGAAGATGACCGATCCGCAGTTCAGCGGCCAGACCAAGGAACGCCTCTCCTCGCGCCAGGCCGCCGGCTTCGTTGAAGGTGCTGCCCACGACGCCTTCAGCCTGTTGTTGAACCAGAACGTGGAACTGGGCGAGAAGATCGCGCAGATCGCCATCGAGCGTGCCAGCGCGCGCCTGAAGACCGAAAAACTGGTCACTCGCAAGAAGGTCACCCAGGGCCCGGCCCTGCCCGGCAAGCTGGCCGACTGCATCAGCCAGGACCTGTCGCGCACCGAGCTGTTCCTGGTGGAAGGTGACTCGGCAGGTGGCAGCGCCAAGCAGGCCCGCGACAAGGACTTCCAGGCCATCCTGCCGCTGCGCGGCAAGATCCTGAACACCTGGGAAGTCGCCTCGGGCAGCGTGCTGGCGTCGGAGGAAGTGCATAACCTGGCCATCGCCATCGGCTGCGACCCGGGCAAGGACGACCTGTCCGGCCTGCGCTACGGCAAGATCGTGATCCTGGCCGATGCCGACTCCGACGGCCTGCACATCGCCACTTTGCTGACCGCCCTGTTCCTGCGCCACTTCCCGTCACTGGTGGATGCCGGCCACGTGTTCGTGGCAATGCCGCCGCTGTTCCGCGTCGACGTGGGCAAGCAGGTGTTCTACGCGCTGGACGAGGAAGAGAAGCGCTCGCTGCTGGACAAGATCGAGCGCGAGAAGATCCGCGGCCAGGTCAGCGTCACCCGCTTCAAGGGCCTGGGCGAGATGAACCCCTCGCAGCTGCGCGAATCCACCATCCATCCGGATACCCGCCGCCTGGTGCAGCTGACCGTGGACGACAGCGAGCAGACCTCGGCATTGATGGACATGCTGCTGGCCAAGAAGCGCGCCCCGGGCCGCAAGGGCTGGCTGGAGAGCAAGGGCGACCTGGCCTCGCTGGAAGCCTGATCCAGGCAATCTCGCAGCACCGAAAGCCCGCCCTCACCGGCGGGTTTTTTGTTGCCCTCACGCCGCCATTTCTCTTGTGGGAGCGGGGGGGAGGGCCCCCCGCGGCCCCCACCCCCGCCGGCAAAAAAAAACGGTGTTTGGTGGGGGGGGCCG
>NZ_JBRREF010000148.1:0-4331 GCF_056760135.1 Stenotrophomonas sp. STEN023
CCCCGTTTTGGCCCCTCCCTGGGGTTGCTTGGGGGCTTTGGGGGCCCCCCCCCTCCCGCGCGGGCCCCCCCACTACCGAAACAAAAACGCCACCTTGCGGTGGCGTTTTCGATCAACCTCTACCGGCTCAGCGCTTGCCGCTACCCAGCAAGCCGCTGCCCAGCTTGATCAGGTCGCTGACGCCGAACTGACCGTCGCCATCCTGGTCCAGCACGCTGCCCAGCAGGCCGCCGCCAATACCGCCGGCCTGCGTCACCTGCTGCTTCTCCTGGCCCAGGATCTGCGCCAGCCCACCAGCGCTGGCCTGGCCGCCGCTGCTCATGCGCTGGGCGATGAAGGCCATCACGATCGGGGCGAGGATCTTCAGCAACTGGCTGGAGCTGCTCGGGCTCAGACCGGTAGCCTGGGCCAGACCGGTCTCGGCACGGTCCTGGCTGCCACCAAAGATATGGCCGAGGATGCCGGCGCCATTGGCCGCCGGGCTGTTGCCGCCGCCCATCACAGCGCCCAGCACGCTGCCGATGTCCAAGCCGCTGTGGTTGTTCTGCAGCGCGCCAAACAGGGCTTCGGCGCCCTGCGGTTTGGCCGCGTTGTTGCCCAGTGCGCCCATCAGCAGCGGCAGCGCGGCGCTGATGGCGCCCGAGGCCTGCTGGCTGTCGATGCCCAACTGCTGCGAAACCTGTTGCAGCGGTGCGCCCTGCAGCTGGGAGAGGAGGTCGTCGGTCAGGCTCATCGGGAATCCTTGAAAGGGTGGGTTGTCGAGCGGCATGGTAACCCCCGCACGGGGGCGTAAGTGAAGAGGCCAACGACGTGTTGGTTTGTGGGCGGAAACAGCACCGCCCGCGCAAGGCGGGCGGTGCTGGATCAAGCTTGGATGAACGGGTCGGGCTTACAGCTCGATGTCCTCGGCACCCGGCGTGGCAGCCGGGAAATCATTGCCCGGATGCGGCGGCGGTGCGAACGGATCGGCCGACGCGGCTGCAGCTGCAAGCGCCTGCAGGGCGGCGGCGATGCCCGCACCGTAGGCCGGGTCGGCCTTGTTGCAGTTGTCGATGTGGCGCTGCTTGATGAAGTCCGGCGCATCACCCAGGGCGCGCGCGGTGTTCTCGAACAGACGCTGCTGCTGTGCGGCGTTATAGCTGCGGAACAAGGCACCGGGCTGGCTGAAGTAGTCGTTGTCGTCTTCACGGAAATTCCAGAAGTCGGCATCGCCACGGATCTTCAGCGCCGGTTCGCGGTACTGCGGCTGCTCCTGCCACTGGCCATAGCTGTTGGGCTCGTAATGCGGCAGGCCGCCATAGTTGCCGTCCACGCGCATGGCACCATCACGGTGGTTGCTGTTGACCGGGCAGCGGGCGGCGTTGACCGGGATCTGGTGATGGTTCACGCCCAGCCGGTAACGCTGTGCATCGGAGTAGGCGAACAGACGTGCCTGCAGCATCTTGTCCGGCGACGGGCCGATGCCCGGAACGAGGTTGCTGGGTGCGAACGCCGACTGCTCCACGTCCTGGTACCAGTTGACCGGGTTGCGGTTGAGCTCGAATTCGCCGACTTCGATCAGCGGGTAATCGCTCTTCGGCCAGACCTTGGTCAGGTCGAAGGGATGGATGCGATAGGTCTCGGCGTCGAGCTCAGGCATGATCTGCACGAACAGCTTCCACTTCGGGAACTGACCCTGCTCGATGGCCTGGAACAGGTCACGGCCATGGCTCTCGCGGTCCTTGCCGACCAGCACCTGCGCCTGCGCATCGGTCAGCGCTTCAACGCCCTGCTGGCTGTGGAAGTGGAACTTCACCCAGTAGCGTTCGCCATCGTTGTTGGTGAAGCTGTAGGTGTGCGAGCCGAAGCCGTGCATGTGGCGGTAGCTGCGCGGGATGCCGCGGTCGCTCATCACCACGGTCACCTGCATCAGTGCTTCCGGCAGCAGGGTCCAGAAATCCCAGTTGTTGCGGGCGCTGCGCAGATTGGTGTGCGGGTCGCGCTTGACCGCCTTGTTGAGGTCACCGAACTTGCGTGGGTCGCGCAGGAAGAACACCGGCGTGTTGTTGCCAACCAGGTCCCAGTTGCCTTCTTCGGTATAGAACTTCAGCGCGAAGCCGCGGATGTCGCGTTCGGCATCGGCCGCGCCTCGCTCACCGGCAACGGTGGTGAAGCGGGCGAACATCTCGGTCTGCTTGCCCACCGCCGAGAAGATCTTGGCGCGGGTGTACTTGCTGATGTCGTGGGTGACGGTGAAGGTGCCGAACGCGCCCGAGCCTTTTGCGTGCATGCGGCGTTCGGGAATGATTTCACGGTTGAAGTTGGCCAGCTTTTCCAGCAGCCATACGTCTTCCATCAACAGCGGGCCACGCGGGCCGGCGGTCTTGCTGTTCTGGTTGTCTACTATCGGCGCGCCGAAGGCGGTGGTCATCGGCGTCACCGGTGCGTCGCCATGCTTCTGCTTGGGCGTGGTGCTGGTGTCACGTTGCGACTGCGCGGCCTGCTCGGGGGAGGGGGCGCTGTGGTACGGACAGGTCGGCTTGGTGTCATTGCTCATGGCTGGCTCCTGCTGGCGTTGGGGTTTTGCTCCAACCGACTGTAACCACGGATGCGTTAAATGAGTAATCAAATGAACCGTTCGCTCTGATAGGGCTTATCTATTGCTCAGCTTGCCGGGATAAATGCGCTCTTTTGAAGTCTTGCAGTCAATCCACTGACCGTTAGTCGTTATGCTGGGCAGCTGCCTGTTCCGGAACCCCTCATGAGCCAACGCGCCGCCCGATTGCTGCACCTGCTGGATGAATTGCGGCGGCGCCGCACGCCGGTGCGCGGTGCCGAGTTGGCACAGCGGTTGGAGGTGAGTCTGCGCACCGTGTACCGGGACATCGATGCCCTGCGAGGGCAGGGCGCCGACATCGCCGGTGATCCGGGTATTGGCTACCAGTTGCGGCCAGGTTTTCTGCTGCCACCGATGATGTTTTCCGCCGAAGAGCTCGAAGCGGTGCTGTTGGGCGCGCGTTGGGTGGCCTCGCATGGCGACCCGGAACTGGCGGCCGCGGCCGATACCGCATTGCAGCGTGTCATTGGCGTGCTGCCCGAAACCCTGCGCCTGCAGGTGGAAACCAGCGGTCTGTTCGCGCCGCATTGGCACGCGGTGCCGCCGGAGCCGTGGCTGCCTGCGTTGCGTCGTGCCATCCGTGACGGCAATGCGGTGCGCATCCAATACCGCGACGTCGAGGGCAGGGTCAGTGAGCGCATGATCTGGCCGTTCGCGATGGCCTTCATGGCCGATGTGCGCATGCTGGCGGCGTGGTGCGAGATGCGCGGCGACTTCAGGCATTTTCGTGCCGACCGTTTGCTGGCACTGGAAGACACCGCGCAGCGCTATCCGGCGCAGCGCCATCAGCTGTTGAAGCGCTGGCGTGCGCAATGCATGACGGACAGCTGATGCATCACTGCTGACAGTAGCTGTCAGCAGCCCCTGCGCACACTGTCGGCTCCTTACAACGCAGGTGCCTGACATGAGCGACACGCTTACCTTCTACAGCCATCCACATTCGCGCGGCCGTATCACCCGTTGGATGCTGGAAGAAACCGGCCTGCGCTACGACGCGGTGATGCTGGAGTACGGCACCAGCATGAAGTCGGCGCAGTACCTGGCGATCAATCCGATGGGCAAGGTACCGGCCTTGCTGCAGGGAAAAACGGTGATCACCGAGAACGCGGCGATCTGTCTGCATCTGGCCGATCTTGCGCCGGCCAAGAGCTTGCTGCCGCCAGTGGGCAGTGCCGAACGTGGTGAATGCTACCGCTGGGTGTTGTTCGCGGCCGGGCCGCTGGAGGCCTTCGTCACCGATCGTCGCCATGGCGGCTTGGCACCGCCGATGGAAGCGGGTTACGGCACTGCCGATGATTTGCTGCATACGCTGGAAACCGCGGTAGCCGGCAAGCGCTATCTGGTGGGTGACAGCTTTACCGTTGCCGACCTGTATATGGCTTCGTTCCTGAGCTATTACATCCGCGTAGGCGAACTTGAGGCAAAGCAGGTGTTCACCGATTACTGCGCCGTGCATCTGCAGCGGCCGGCATCGCTGCGCGCGGGCGAGTTGGATGACGCCTTGCTCCCGCTTGTAGGAGCGGCGTAAGCCGCGAAGCTGGCGTCGCTCGAAAAGCAGAAAGAGCTAACCCCTCCCCAACCCTCCCCTTTGCTTCGCAAAAGGGAGGGAGCAGGAGCTGTAGTGGGGGGGGGGGGGGGGGGGGGGGGGGGGGGGGGGGGGGGGCCCCGCCGCGGGCGCCGGGCGGGGGGCCCGGGGGGGGGGGGCGGGGCCCGGGGTCGCCGGGGGCAGCAGGAG
>NZ_JBRREF010000149.1:0-4312 GCF_056760135.1 Stenotrophomonas sp. STEN023
GTGGGGCCACCCCCGCCATCCCACCACCCCACCCCCCCCCACCCCCCCCCTTGGCGGCCCTATTGGTTGGCCGCCCGGGCCGTGGTGCCGTGCTGGGCCCCCCACTACGGAAACCAAACCAAGAAAGGCGCCTTGCGGCGCCTTTCTTGGTTCAACCGCGCAGGAGATTACTCCCGCGGTGGCACCACATCCTTGGCTTCGCTGCCGAAGCTGCCTTCAGACTCCGCCGCCAGATAGGCAAACACGGTATACGCAGCCACGTTCTGGGCAAGCGCCTTTGGGTCGATCTTGTCCAGGGTATCGTCCGGGGTGTGGTGCAGATCGAAATAATCGGTTCCGTCCTGCGCCAACCACGCCCAGGCGCCGCCCTTGGCGGCCAGCGGTCCTACGTCGGGGCCTGGGCCGCCTTGGTTGGCACGGTATTCGATGCCCAGCGGTGCCAGCGCCTCGCCGATCTGCCGGGTGGCTTCACGCGACTCGGCCGGATTGCCCGAGCCGGTGTTGAAGGCATAGATGCGGCCCGCACCGAAGTCGCTCTCGGCGGCGATGTGCTGCTGCACGACCTCGCCGGCCGCCACGCGCGCCGCGGCATAGGCCTTGCCGCCGTATAGCCCTTGCTCTTCATTGGCGAAGGCGATGACGCGGATGGTGCGCTTGGGCGCCTGCTTGAGCTGACCGATCAGATGGCCAGCGGCCATGGTGATGCCGACACCTGCGCCGTCATCGATGGCGCCCGTGCCCAGGTCCCAGGAATCCAGATGGCCGCCGATCACCACCACTTCCCTGGGCAGGCTGCGGCCGGTGATCTCGCCGATCACATTCTGCGAGGTGTACGTGCCGTCCCAGCCGCAATCCAGCGCGATGCGGATACGGGTAGCGCCGCGCGCGACCAGACGATTGAGTTGGTCGGCGTCCGGGCCGGAGAGCGCGGCCGACGGCACCGGGGTCAGGCCTTCGTCATAACGGGTGATACCGGTATGCGGCATACGATGCGAATCGGTACCGGCAGAACGCATGATGAAGCCGATAGCACCTTTGCGGATTGCTTCGGACGGACCACGGCTGCGCACACTGCCGCCGATGCCATAGTCAGCGCCATCCCGCTTGCGGGTCATGGTGAAGTCGACATAGGCGATCTTGCCAGTCAACGAGCCTTCCGGTGCCGCCTTCAATGCATCCAGGCCTTCGAAACGCACGACTTCGGCTTCCACCGTGCCGGCCGGGCTGCCGCCCAAGGCGGTGATGGTCAGAGGCTGCGGGTGCGCGCCCAGTACCGAGGCATGCTCGCTGCGACGCTCCCACTTCGGGAAGGTGACCGGCTCGGTCCACACCTTGTCGAAGCCCAGCGCCTTGAATTTGGCCTTGGCCCACTCCACCGCACGCGCATCGGCCTCGCTGCCTGCCATGCGCGGGCCGATTTCGGTGGTCAGCGACTCAACCACCTGCCATGCAGTGTTGTCAGCCAAAGCCTGCTCACGCAGTTCGCCAGCCTTGGCCACTGCCTGCTGCGGGATATGGGTAGGCGCTGCGTTGGCAGCGGCCGAGGTGCACAGCAGTAGAAGGGCAAGGGAAAGAGCACGGCGACGCATAGTCAATTCCAAGGTGATTTGTCCAGTCAGGGTAACAGTGACGTGTCGTAGGGGAATGTGCCAGTTGGTATGGGGAAGCCTGCTTGGCCGATGCGGGGGATTCTCCTCTGGCAGCGTTCTGACAGATCGTTTAGGCCGATAGTGAGGTGAAAACCGCTACAGAGTGAACAGGGGTTCCCCTGTGTCGGCAGCCCTGCGTCGCGCGCGAGCCTGAGCTTTCCACCGATCGGGTGGATGAACCAGGACGAATTGATGACATTGAGAAACAGAGCTGCAGGGACGTTGTTGGTGGCGATGCTTGCGCCAAGCGCAGGATGGGCACAGGCGCACTCGCTGGAGGACGTGCGCTTTACCGGGCCATTGGTGACACCGTCGCCGTCAACTCTGCCGCAGGGAAGGTTCTACGCCCAGCCCTATTGGATACACACGCATGCCAGCGGGCGCTATGACGATCATGGCGATAGGCATGCCTTGAAGGATTCCAGTGACTCGTCGCTGCTGACGTTGTTGCTCAGCGCTGGCATCACCGATCATCTTTCTGGTGAACTGGTGCTGGACAGCGCCAAGAGCACGCAAGGCAAACAGCACAGTGACGGTTTCCGTGTTGCTGACAGCGCGCTGCGGCTGCGTTATCTGTTCCGTGAAGGTGATGCCTTGAATGGCAAGGCTGCACTTGCAGTGATGCTTGGTCAGTCATTGCCGACTGGGCGCTATGACGAGCTGGGCGACAAGCTGCTCAATGGCCAAGGCAGTGGTGTGTCGCGCAGCAACTTGTCGCTGATCGCTCAGAACTATCACTGGCTGGCCAACGGGCGGCCGTTGCGTTGGCGCTGGCAGGCCCGCTGGAGCCCGGCGCCGCGGGATGTGTCGGTCAATGGTGCCAGTGTGTATGGCACCGACCGCAGCTTTCGTGGGCATGTCAGTCCGGGGCCTGCGCTCAGTGCAGCGTTGGGCTTGGAATACAGCATCAACCACCACTGGGCGCTTGCCCTGGACGTGACTGCAAGCCGCCAATCGGGGAACCTGCTCGATGGCACCGAGCTGGATGCGTCGGGACAACGCCAGCACGTCCAGCAACATGATGGGGCGAGCCGTAGTTTCAGTGTCGCGCCGGCGCTGGAGTACAACTTCAATCAGCAGATTGGGTTTCTGGTAGGGGTGCAGGCGTCGCTGCCGGGCGGGCGCAACAGCGCCTCCTATGTCAGCCCGCAGGCGTCGATGACCTTGTTGTTCTAAGGCCCTGAAACGACAGCGGCCGGGCGTTGGCCCGGCCGCTGTCGGTAAGCATGATGATCGATCAGTGCTTGTTGAGGCCGTCGCGGATCTCGCGCAGCAGCAGCACTTCTTCCGTCGGCTCCGGCGCAGCGGCCGGTGCTTCCTGCTTCTTGCGCGACAGCCGGTTCACCACCTTGACCAGCATGAAGATCGCAAAGGCGACGATGACGAACTGGATCAGCGTGTTGATGAAATCGCCATAGCCGATCACCACTGCAGGGATTTCCTTGCCGTCGGCGCCGATCTTGGCCGGTGCCAAGGTCAAGGCCAATGCCGAGAAATCGACATTGCCGATCAGCCAGCCGATCGGCGGCATGATCACCTTCTCGACCAGCGAGGTGACGATCTTGCCGAATGCGGCACCGATCACGACACCGACCGCCAGGTCGATGACGTTGCCGCGCATCGCAAATTCCTTGAATTCGCTGATCATTCCCATGTGTTTGTCCTAGGTATGCATGAAGGGGAGCTGGCGCAGACTACCCCAGTGGATGTCATCAGGCGATCAAACCGTCGCGTTGTGCGATTTTTCCAAGGCGGGCACTGAAGCGATCACCGCGCTGCAGCGCGGCCACGCCGGCGGGGGTACCCATGAAGACCAGGTCGCCGGCGCGCAGCGCGTAGAGCTTGGACAGCTCATGCAGGATGTCCGCGACGTTCCAGATCATCTGGTCCAGCGTGGATTTCTGACGTTCCTCGCCATTGATTTCCAGTGACAGCTCCAACGGCGCCAGCTCACCCACCTCGGATGCCAGCACCAGGCTGCTGACCGGAGCGGAATGGTCGAAGCCCTTGGCGATATCCCAGGGGCCGCCCTTGGCCTTGGCAGCAGCCTGCAGGTCGCGGCGGGTCAGGTCCAGGCCTACGCCGTAGGCCAGCACCAACGCCATTGCATCTTCGACGGCGAGCACGCCGGCAGGTGCATCCCTGCCAAGCGCCACGACCAGTTCGACCTCATGGTGCAGATCGGAGGTGGCGGACGGGTAGGGGATCGTGGCATCGCCAACGACCACGGCATCGGCGGGCTTCATGAAGAACATCGGCTGGCCGCGCTCGCTGGCCGAGGCGGGCGCAGCAGCGCCCATCTCGCGTGCATGATCGGCAAAGTTGCGGCCCACGCAGTAGATGCGGTGCACCGGGAACGTACCGCCACCGGCGACCGGGATGCGGGGCAAGGGCAGGGCGGGAATCAGATCAGTCATGTTTGCGTCCAGGTGAAACGACGCAAAATTCTAGCGGACGCAGGCATCTGTGTAGAGCGTAGGCACGCTGCGCGCGAAGGCCAATTTGTGGGAGCGGCGTAAGCCGCGAAGCAGATGGTCGATCAGATTGCAGCTATGCCGGTAGTCTCGGTGGTGTCGGCTTCGCCCGGGGCGCGCGCGCGCCAGCCGCGAGACAGCCCGCCCGCACGACAGTTCATGGTGTTGGGTGGCGGCGGGACGCGCGGG
>NZ_JBRREF010000150.1:0-3832 GCF_056760135.1 Stenotrophomonas sp. STEN023
TTGTTGTGTTGGTTTAACTAAAACCCGGGCGAAAGCGGGGGTTTTTGTTTTGTGAAAAGTGCATCTGTTGCTGGTGTTGTGGGTGGGGCGTAAGCGGCGAAGCTGATGCATCGTCAGATCGCGGGATGTGCGGTTGCCCGCTGATCTCAGCTTCGCGGCTTACGCCGCTCCCACAACACCAGCAGCTGATGCACTTTGCAGACAACAAAAACCCCGGCTTGCGCCGGGGTTTTCGTTCAACCATCGCTACTCAGCTACAACTCAGGCGTTGACCGAATCGGCCACGTCCTTGTAATCGCTGATCTGGTCGAAGTTCATGTAGCGGTAGATCTCGGCGCCTGCCGAATCCAGCACGCCGACGTCGGCCATGTACTCTTCCTTGGTCGGGATGCGACCCAGACGCGAGCAGATCGCGGCCAGCTCGGCCGAACCCAGGTACACGTTGGTGTTGCGGCCCAGACGGTTCGGGAAGTTGCGGGTCGAGGTCGACATCGCGGTGGAGCCTTCGCGGATCTGCGCCTGGTTGCCCATGCACAGCGAGCAGCCCGGCATTTCCATGCGCGCGCCAGCCGAACCGAAGGTGCCGTACACGCCTTCCTTGGTCAGCTCGGAGGCATCCATCTTGGTCGGCGGTGCAACCCACAGACGGGTCGGGATGTCGCGCTTGCCTTCCAGCAGCTTGGCAGCGGCACGGAAGTGACCGATGTTGGTCATGCACGAACCGATGAACACTTCGTCGATCTTGGCACCGGCAACTTCGGACAGGGTCTTCACGTCGTCCGGGTCGTTCGGGCAGGCCACGATCGGCTCGTGGATGTCGGCCAGGTCGATTTCGATGACGGCGGCGTACTCGGCGTCGGCATCACCCTGCAGCAGTTCCGGGTTGGCCAGCCAGGCTTCCATCTTCTCGATGCGGCGGGCCAGCGAACGGGCGTCCTGGTAACCCTCGGCAATCATCCACTTCAGCAGGGTGATGTTGCTGGTGAGGTACTCGATGATCGGCTCCTTGTTCAGGTGCACCGAGCAACCAGCGGCCGAACGCTCAGCCGAGGCATCGGACAGTTCGAATGCCTGCTCGACCTTCAGATCCGGCAGACCTTCGATTTCCAGGATGCGGCCGGAGAAGATATTCTTCTTGCCAGCCTTGGCCACGGTCAGCAGACCGGACTTGATCGCGTACAGCGGGATCGCGTTGACCAGGTCACGCAGGGTCACGCCCGGCTGCATCTTGCCCTTGAAGCGCACCAGCACCGACTCCGGCATGTCCAACGGCATGACGCCGGTGGCAGCGGCGAAGGCGACCAGGCCCGAACCTGCCGGGAACGAGATGCCGACCGGGAAACGGGTGTGCGAGTCACCACCGGTGCCGACGGTGTCCGGCAGCAGCATGCGGTTGAGCCAGCTGTGGATCACGCCGTCGCCCGGACGCAGCGAGACGCCGCCGCGGGTGGAGATGAACTCCGGCAGGGTGTGGTGGGTCTTGACGTCCACCGGCTTCGGGTAGGCCGCGGTGTGGCAGAATGACTGCATCACCAGGTCGGCCGAGAAGCCCAGGCAGGCCAGGTCCTTCAGCTCGTCACGGGTCATCGGACCGGTGGTGTCCTGCGAGCCCACCGAGGTCATCTTCGGTTCGCAGTAGGTGCCCGGGCGCATGCCCTTCCCTTCCGGCAGGCCACAGGCGCGGCCAACCATCTTCTGTGCCAGCGAGTAGCCCTTGCCGGTATCGGCCGGCTGCACCGGCAGGCGGAACAGATCGGTGACCGGCAGGCCCAGCGCTTCACGCGCCTTGGCGGTGAGGCCACGGCCGATGATCAGCGGAATGCGGCCACCGGCGCGCACTTCGTCGAACAGCACGTCGCTCTTGACCTGGAATTCGGCGATGACTTCACCGTTCTTCAGTGCCTTGCCATCATACGGACGCAGCTCGACGACATCGCCGTGCTCCATCTTCGACACGTCCAGCTCGATCGGCAGTGCGCCGGCGTCTTCCATGGTGTTGTAGAAGATCGGGGCGATCTTCGAACCCAGGCATACGCCACCGAAGCGCTTGTTCGGGATGAAGGGGATGTCTTCACCGGTGAACCACAGCACCGAGTTGGTGGCGGACTTGCGGCTGGAACCGGTGCCGACCACGTCGCCGACGTAGGCAACCAGGTGGCCCTTGTCCTTCAGCGACAGGATTTCCTGGATCGGGCCGCGCTTGCCGTCTTCTTCCGGCACGAACGGTGCGTCGGGACGCTTGTTCTTCAGCATCGCCAGGGCGTGCATCGGAATGTCAGGACGGGTGGTGGCGTCCGGGGCCGGCGACAGGTCGTCGGTATTGGTTTCGCCCGGCACCTTGAACACGGTGATGGTCAGGCTCTGCGGCACTTCCGGCTTACTGGTGAACCACTCGGCATCGGCCCAGCTCTGCAGCACGCCCTGTGCATTGGCGTTACCGGCCTTGGCCTTCTCCTGCACATCGTGGAAGGCATCGAACACCAGCAAGGTGTGCTTCAGGCCTTCAGCGGCAATGGCGCCGACTTCGGCGTCGTCCAGCAGCTGGATCAGCGGCGCGACGTTGTAACCGCCGAGCATGGTGCCCAGCAGTTCGGTGGCGCGCGCACGGCTGATCAGCGCGTTCTTCTCGCTGCCGAAGGCGATCGCGGCCAGGTACGAGGCCTTGACCTTGGCGGCGTCATCGACGCCAGCCGGCACGCGGTTGGTGATCAGATCGACCAGGAACTCGGCTTCGCCGGCCGGCGGGTTCTTCAGCAGCTCGATGACGTCGGCCGTCTGCTGTGCAGTGAGCGGCAACGGCGGGATGCCAAGCGCGGCGCGCTCAGCTACGTGGTGGCGGTAGGCTTCCAACATGACAACTCCCGGGTGTAACGGTTAAAGAATGGATGGGCTCTCAGGCTTGCGGCACGATCAGCTTCAGGCCCTTGAAGTAGTCGCGATAAAACGTGTCGTTCCAGGTGATCAGGCCATCGCACTGCAGCAGTGCGTGGGCGCCAATCATGAAATCGTCGATGCGGCGGTTATCGCCGCTGCGCTGGCGGTGGCGGCGATGCATCTCGCCGGCACGCAGCGCGGATTTGGCTTCCAGCGGATTGAAATGGACGCCCATTTCTTCCAGCGCACCCTGCACCTCGGCGCCGCCGCGCAGTGATGCGCAGATTTCGGCCAGCGTGGTACCGCAGATGACCACCCTGCCGCCGACCAGCGCCTGCCGCAGGCAGGCTTCCACCGCGTCGGCGCGTGGGCCGTCGCTGAGCAGCTCGATCAGGACTGGAGAATCAACGGCGATCATCATGCCTCGCCGGCCTCGTCACGGACGGTACGCACGGCCTGTTCGGCCGACTCGAACCCGTCCAGGGCGAACTTGCCGCGGGCGCGCGAGATGGCATCGTCCACGCTCTTGCGCAGGATGATACGACTGCCCTCCAGCTCAACCTTGAGCTGGGTGCCCTTGGTCAGGCCCAAAGCGTCGCGTACGGCCTTGGGCAGCGTGATCTGCCCGCGTTCAGCTACGGTGGCTTCCATGGGACCTCCAATGAAGTATGTACGAATTATACATACTTTGGCCGGCATACCCCAAGCCGCACCCTGTAGAACCGACGCTTGCTCGGCGGAGCTTCACCTGTAGTGGGGGGGGGGGGGGGGGGGGCGGGGGGGGGGGGGGGGCGGCCCGCCGCCGGGCGCACAGCCCCGCCCCCCCCCCCCCCCCCCCCCCCCCCCCCCGCCGCCCCCCCCCCCACCCCCCCCCCCCCCCGCCCCCCCCCCGCCCCCCCACTGCGCCCCCTCCGTTTGGCGTAGCCAAGGGGAGGATTGGGGAGGGGTGGCTCTTGGC
>NZ_JBRREF010000151.1:0-3620 GCF_056760135.1 Stenotrophomonas sp. STEN023
TTACAACCCGACACGGCGACACGGTTCCAATGGCGGCCTGTCCCCGATAGAGTTTGAACGGCAGTACGCACTAAACGGCTGAAGAGTGTCTACAAAAGCCTGGGCGATTCAGATGAAGAACAGGAAGCTTTCGAATGATGAGCTAATGGCGCCAGGCTCTCGACTTTCGTCCAAGTCACGCGAATTGGTACCAACAACGCTTGGGAGGGATCGCGGCCGGAGAGGCAATCGCTATGACAGCAAGGTAACGCTACCAGACATCGAGTTCGTTTTTGACAGGCTACTGAACACAATCAGAGCAATTCATAACGAAAGAGAGAAGAATCCAAAGCCATTTGAAGCCTTATGGTCAACAACTTGTGAGGGCCTCAAGAAGGCTGGCAACGCTACCGCTTTCTATCACGTTGCTCAGAGCCACCTGAAGGACAAGTCGAAGAAGCGCGAGTCATTGTTGAAGCAGATAGCAGTCGCATGGGCCACCACGACAACGCATAAGCGCAAGGATGGGACGAAATTCCATCTATCCAGTGCCCCCGGGAAAACTGAAAGTTTGCGGAAAGAGCTAAGCGAACTTGCGCAAGAGGCAAAACTTTCAGTAGGCGAGGTACTAGGAATTGCGATTGCCTTCTGGATAGAGGCAAGAAATGCACACATCTCAGGAGACGGTGATAGAACCCTCTATTCCCTAATGGAATGCAGCTATTTTATTGGACTGATGTCCGGCCCTAAGACCCATTCGGAAGCGGCAAGTGCAAATGGCAGCAAAGGAAGAGGAACGAAGCAAAAAGATGCGCTGGCTGAGCTGGCACTAAGGGTAATCAAGGAATTCGACGGCAACGACAGTCTTATGGATGGAGAAAACCTCGCTGGACGAATATCAGATCGAATCTGCAACGATCCACATCATGCAGACACCCTTGATGAGTACGACCGGTGGGCAAGGAACGGACGCACAGCGGAGGATATTGTGGACCGGCTAACAGAAACACTGCTCAACTGGGGCACGAAGGATAACAGCGAGTACCCCCACTTTCGCATCGCTTTCCAGAAGCTGGTCTCTCGCACCACCTAGATTCGACTACCACGCCACATTTAAAATGTAAAGGCATCAACTAGCTAATCTCTTCCCCCGATCGTTCGAACGAGCCGACTATTCCTTGGACTAAAGCACACGCCGTGCATTAGCAAACCTAAGGAAAAGTTCATGTCATTCACGTCACCGATGGGTGCATGCGCAGCCACTGGCCACGCCCCCAGTTCATCGCGCTTTGACCTCAGCGCCGCCGACCGCGGCACGCTGTCTATCAGTATCGACACCATCGAGCGCCTGGAGTCCATCCTCCAGACGTTCCAGCGCAGCCCTGTACTGGACCAGGCGATCCGCCTGCCCGAGGTGCTGTCGATCGTCGGCGTCTCCAAGAGCACTTGGTATGCCCGCCTCAATGCACGCTTGCCGGCCTACGACGCCCGCGCTCCGAAACCGTTCAAGCTCGGCAGCTCAGACCGCTCACCCACCGCATGGTGGCGTTCTGAAGTGATGGCCTACGTCTTGGCCTGCGCTGCCGCGCAGCCGGCACACTGAGGGCCCACAAATGAACACAAAAGTTACCCCCGCCGCCCCTCAGGACGGCCCATTGCTTGCGCAAGCGCAGCGTTGCACCGACGCATTGAAAGCATTGCAGCCCAAGCCGCAGCACAAGAATGCCCAGCTGTTCGCCCTGCTGTATCCGACCATCTTGGAACTGCTCGACAACAAGGTAAGCCAGAAGGCCATCCTGGAAGTTCTTCAGGAGCATGAGCTGAAGCTGCACCCTGCACGCTTCAAGGAACTCCTGGCAGCACAAAAGAAGCAAGCGCCTTAAGCGCGCAACACGCTTAGAAGCCCAACGCCCTTACTCGCCCTCGGCCTCCAGGCCGAGGGCAGATATTCCCGGATGAAATCCAATGACTACCTTCAAACACCATTTCCCGTTCCACCTGCTACCTAAGCCCCGGAAACTGCCGTTGCGTCGCTTCGATGCGGCAGCGGAAGAGTGCACTATTGCTCGTCAAGTGCCTTGCAAGCTGGCCTATTTCACCACAGCAGCTGCGTGCTGCGCAGCAGCACAGGCTCTGGTGGACGTCACCAAGCCTAAGGGAGGAACTGTCGGCACCAACGTATATGCCTTGATCAGTGCTGCGTCTGGTGAGCGTAAGACAGATGTCCGGCGCGATCTTTTTGGTGCATTCGACGAGATCGATATTGAGCTCAAGACTCAGTTCGCACGGGAAAGTGCCGAGTACGACGCTCACCTGCGCAGCTGGCACCGCATTGAAAAAGCACTCGCTTACGAGCTGAAGTCGGCAAAAGGTCCCGACAAGGAGGGGGTACTTCAGCAAATGGATGATCACGATATGCGCAAGCCGGTTGCCCCAGTTGAAATGCGTGCCTCACTGAAGGAGCCAGGAATGGCACCGCTCAAGCGTGCAATGAGCAACTTTCCGTGCATTTCAATCATCTCGGGTGACTGCGCGACCTACTTGCGCGAGGTGATCCTGCCCAACGACACCATGCTCTGTGACACTTGGAGTGGCGAAAAAATTGATGACCCGCGCATCACGGTTGCTAGCTACTACTGCGAGCAACCGCGCCTCACCTGCCTCCTTATGATTCAGCCGGAAACATTCAAGCCAATCTTGAAATCTAAGAATGGTAAGGGCGCAATGGACTCAGGGTATTTCGGCCGAACGTTTTTCTGCAATGCAGGAACCACTCAGGGTACTCGCTTCCTGGATCTTGAAGTGGATAGCACATCCATCGGAAGCAATCATCGCGACGTGTTCACCCGCAACATCAGGGAGCTGCTTCTGGAGGGCATCACTGCCATGCGCGCCACTGATTATCAGCGCAAGGTACTGCGGTTCAATGATGAGGCCAATCACATGTGGAAGCTGTACTACAACTACGTGGAAGAGCAACGAGGCGTCGACGGTCGCTATTACAAGATTGGCGACTTCGCGAACAAGCTGCCTGACAACGTTGCACGAATGGCCGCGGCATTTCACGTGACGGAGCGGTTCGAAGGTGATGAGATCGGCATGGAGTGTCTGATGACCTCCATCTTGATGTGGGACGAGTCATCGAAAGACTATGCGGAAACGTTCACTCAGGTTGACCCGGACGAGGCTGATGCGATGCTTTTGCATGCTTGGCTGGAGGAGAAGCTCCGCAGCGAGCCAGCTCGGGAGGGTGGCCGGGTCGCACGTCAGTGCGATTTTGAGTACGTAAGCACTGCGTCTCAGTACGTACCGTTTCGACGGATGCGCGGCCAGAAAATCCATCCACTGCTTGCCATTCTGGTTCGCAAGGAATTGATTTCGGTCCACTTCTATCCAGCTGGCCGTGGCCACACAGCCGAGAAGATCCGCCTCCTCACCCCACCACCCCAGTAGGATCGACAGGAGAGAGGGGGGCGTAAACGTGCTAATGGTGCAAAGGGTTTGCACCATTAGCACGGACTAGGGGGGGGGGGCGGGGCCGCGGGGCATGGGGCCCCCCCCCCCCGCCCCGGGGGGGGGGCGGGGGGGGGGGGGGGGGGGCGCCCGGGGGGGGGCGGAATGAAACCCCCCCCCCCCGGGGG
>NZ_JBRREF010000152.1:0-3615 GCF_056760135.1 Stenotrophomonas sp. STEN023
TCGCTTTCTCTTGCTCTTTCTGTATCTCTATATTTTCATCTTTATTTAGCTCTTCAGCTAGCTCTTGCTCTTGCTCTTGCTCTTGCTCTTGCTCTTGCTCTTGCTCTTGCTCCAACCGCAACCGCAACCGCAACCAAGATCAGGATCAAGATCAAGAGCTTTCGCCCGCCTGCGGCGCGCGAGCACACCTTTCTTTGCTTGTGCAAAGAAAGGTGGCCCAAAGAAAGCACACCCTGCCTCCGCGCCCACGCCGCTGCGCGACGCGGGTTCACTCCGCTGGCAGGATTTTTCGACGAGACATCCCTGTCTCGTCGAAAAACGACGCACATCCGTGTGCGTCGCCCCGTTCGGGGTCTTGTCTGCCAGCTCCGTCGCTGCGGAAGGGGACCCGGTAAGTCAAAAGCTGAAGAGCCAAAGCCGAAGCCAAAGCCGAAGCTGAAGCTGAAGCTGAAGCTGTGGAGCAGAAGCGCCCTCACCCCAACCCCTCTCCCGCACGCGGGAGAGGGGCTAGCAATGCGTCGGCTGCTAGTGCACTAGCCCCTCTCCCGCGTGCGGGAGAGGGGTTGGGGTGAGGGCGCTTTTTGCTTTGTCGCTTTTACAGCGCGAGTGGCGGCAATTGTTCACCGCTGCAGTCAAAGCGTGCGGCTGATGGTGAAGCTGCCGAATACCGGCGTCTCTTTCTGCCCGTCGAATTCGCGGGTGCGGTGGTAACGCGCCAGCGCGAATTTCCACTTGCCACGCATCACCGCAACGCCGTAACCGATGTCGCCGACAAACGGGCGCTTGTCCACGCTGTGGCTGTTGCGGAAGGTGTTGCCGTCCAGGGTGATATCGCGCAGTACCCAACGCGCATCGCTGGTAAGGAATAGATGACTCGACCAGCCTTCAGCGCGGCCGCGGCGGGTGGGGGCGGTGTTCTCGCCGGCGGGGCGCATCGGCGAGCTGCCGAAGTCGTCTGGCAGCTTCCAGCCGAAACGCACTTCGCCACCAACATTGGCGTAGGTCGCAAGGTTGCCGATGGCGCCACCCCAGTGGCTGATCGCATCCCAACCCCAACCTCCGGCGTTGCCGTCAGCAGGCCAGCGCTGCATGCGCTCATGCAGCAACTTGAACACCGGTTCGTCGTGCAGCTGGTTGTCCCAACCCATGAATTTCTCATCGCCCAGAACGCTGTGCACAGCGTCCTGCACCTGCTTGCCCTGTGCCGATGGACCAATCATTCCCAGTGCCAACTGGGTGGTGCGCAGGTGGTTGCCGTTGCGCGCGTTGTAACCGAAGTTGACCATCAGCACCGCCGCATACGGACGGTCATCTTCGATCAGGTCGCTGCGGGTGCTGTCGGTCGGTGTGTACAAGCCCTGGCCGAAGCTGAAAATCATGTTCTGCTGCTGGAATTCGCCGGGGTGCAGGCGCTCCAGGTGACCGTTCATCCAGCGCGCAAGGCGCGGCAAGCAGGGGTCGTCGGTGTAGTCCTGCAGGTTGGGCGATACCAGCGTGAACATTGCGCCATTGGTGTATCCCTGGTCCTGCTGTGCTCCGCCGAGCAAGTCATTGTCGACGCGGAAATTGATCGCAGGTGGATGATCGCTCAAGGCACTTTGCGCGCATTGTTGCGCTGCCCAGGCGGGGGTGATTGCAAGGCTGCCTGCCATCAGCAACAGCAGTCGGGTGCCTCTTTTCATGTACGGACTCCTCGCCGGCAGAGTGACATGCAGCTTAGTGATCCGTTGTGGGGCGGCATATCGCTATCGAGCGGACAGATTGTTGTAGGTGTGACGGTGGATTTTCGGGCGCGTTTGCGCGCACCAGACCAGGTGCGGGATCTTCGCTGGAGGGCGCTTCGGATGCGCGCGGCGCGTTCAATTGCGCTCGTCATTGTCGCCGCTTTCCACGCCTGGCTTTCACCGGTCTGGCGGGATGGAGGTTCTCCCAGGTGAGACAGTCAGCGCTGGGATGGCACGTTGTTCGTGGGCATCTGCTGTCATGGCGCGGCGTTGTCATGCAGGCAGGGCGGCGTCATGGCTGTCGTTCATGCCTCCAGTCCTGTCTTCAGTCGAAACCCTGCGCCGCTTCCGGTTTGTCCGCGACCTTCTGCCTTGCCAGCTGTGTGCGGCTCCCAGGGCGGGCCTGAATGGGGTTGTGCCTGTGATCTCTGCGCTGAAGAAGCCTCTGGTGGCTGGCACGGCAGAATGGTTTGCGCATTGCCAGTGGGAGTAAAGCGGTGCCGGTTGATGTCGCCTGAGCGCCTTTTTGCAGGGAGATATGCCGATGCAGGGGCGGCTTCAGTCCCCATAAAGGGAGCCGCCTCACAAAAAACGTCATGCATCCTGACGCCGGTCTGGGTTAGGATTCCGGCGGACCGGACCGTGCTCGTCTGCTAGGTAACATCAGGGACAGAGTCTTACCGCAAGGTCTCTAAGCCAATGGAACGCACCTCGTAAGGTGCAGGTTAATGGGGAAGTATCAGATGCGTAACGTTTTTTCGCCGCTCACCGCAGCGGTCATCACTCTGGGCATTGCTGCGGCTGTCAGCAGCCAGCCGGCCCAGGCAGCATTCAAGGCCAAGGGCACCCAGGCGCAGGAACAGCGCCAGCAGGCTGCCGCGCAGATCCCGACCTGCCAGCGCCCGATCGGTACCTTGTCGGTGATCGAGCCGGAAGACTCCACCAACTGGTGGACCGGCCAGCAGCTGCCGGCGCCGTCGCGTCTGATCAAGGCGTTCGTCAACCGCTCGCGTTGCTTCACCCTGGTGGACCGTGGTGCCGGTATGGCCGCGGGTCAGTTCGAGCGTGAGCTTGCTGCCAGCGGCGACCTGCGCGGTCGTTCCAACGTCGGCAAGGGCCAGATCAAGGCCGCTGACTACGTGATGATCCCGGATCTGGTCTCGCAGAACAGCAACGCCGGTGGCAATGCCATTGGTGGCCTGCTGGGTGGCCTGATCGGTGGCCGTGCCGGTGCACTGGTGGGTGGTTTGAACTTCACCAGCAAGACCGCCGACGTGGTGCTGACCGTGACCGACGTGCGTTCGTCGGAGCAGGTCGCCATCTCTGAGGGTTCGGCCCGCAAGAGCGACATGGGCTTTGGCGCTGGTGGCGGCCTGTTCGGTGGCAGCGGCCTGGGCGCAGCGGGCGTTGGCGGTTATGCCAACACCGAAATCGGCCAGGTGATCACCATGGCCTACCTGCAGGCCTATACCGACATCATCGCCCAGCTGGGCGGCCTGCCGGACAACGCTTCTGCCGCGAATGCGCAGCAGGCCGTGACGGTAACCCGTGCTGGTCGCCTGCTGGCCAATGCCCGCGGTACCGGCGCGCCGATCCGCACCCTGGACGCCGGGATGATGCTGTACCCGACCGGCACCAAGGAAGGCGTGATGTGGGAAGTCGAGGACGAGCTGGGCAATCGCGGTTGGGTGTCGTCCACCCTGCTGCAGCTGTCCAAGTAAGTTCCGGGTTTACCCCGCAGAAGGGCCGCGCAAGCGGCCTTTCTGGTTTCTGCGGGGCTGTAGTGCCGAGCCATGCTCGGCAAGGGGCTTTACCAGCAACGCTCGCTGTAGGAGCGGGGTCAGCCGCGAAGCTGGCAATCCACATCGCTCCGTACTGTCCGCAACCTGAA
>NZ_JBRREF010000153.1:0-3505 GCF_056760135.1 Stenotrophomonas sp. STEN023
CCCCCCCCCCCCGGGGGGGGGGGCGCTCCCGGGGTGGCCCCCCCCCGGGCGGGGTTTGGGGGTCCCGGTTCCCGCCGGGCCCCCCTGGGGCGCGGCACTATGGAGGAACCCGTGCGACACGTGTACTTGTCGCTGTGACGCTGGTCGCGGATTCCGGATCTTGGATTACGAGCTAGAAGCTTGCCCTCACCCCAACCCCTCTCCCGCCGCGCGGGAGAGGGGCTAGGAATGCTTGCGCTCGCGGTGCATTAGCCCCTCTCCCGCGCCGCGGGAGAGGGGTTGGGGTGAGGGCAAGCTTCTGGCCGATAAAGCCAGGCGCCAAAAAAAAGCGCCGGCATGCCGGCGCTTTTCCCAAAACCAGAACCCTGCAGAATCAGGCTTCCGGTGCAGCCGGTGCCACTGCGTCCACAGTGCCTGCTGCATCGTCTTCCAGCACCTCGTCCTCAGCATCGAGCGAAGCATCCAGACGCTCAACCGCCTGCAGCTTCTCGCCCTTGGAGAGACGGATCAGGGTCACACCCTGGGTGTTACGGCCGACGCGCGAGATCTCCGAACCGCGGGTACGCACCAGGGTGCCACCGTCGGAGATCAACAGTACTTCATCGCCGGTGCCGAGCAGTACCGCACTCACCAACTTGCCGTTGCGCTCGCTGGTCTGGATACCGATCACGCCCTGGGTGCCACGACCCTTGCGCGGGTAATCGGCCAGCGGGGTGCGCTTGCCGTAGCCGTTCTCCGTCGCGGTCAGGATGTACTGAACGCCGGCATCGTCTGCAGCTTCGACGATCTCGCCGCCGTCCACTGCCACTTCCTCGACGCCGTTGTCGTCCTCGTTCTCATCCTCAACGCCGCCCGCACTCTCAGCGACGATCAGGCTGACCACTTCCTCGCCCTTGGGCATCTTGATGCCGCGCACGCCGGTAGCGGTACGGCCCATCGAGCGGACCTTGTCCTCGCCGAAGCGAACGGTCTTGCCGTTGGACGCGAACAACACGATGTCGCGCTCACCATCGGTGAGGCCAACGCCAACCAGCGCGTCACCGTCATCCAGATTGATGGCGATCTTGCCACGTGCCAGACGGAACGCGAACTCACTCAGCGGGGTCTTCTTGACCGTACCGTTGCGGGTGGCGAAGAACACGAAGTGGTTTTCGTCGTACTCACGCACCGGCAGCACGGCCTGCACGCGCTCACCGTTCTCCAGCGCGATCCAGTTGATGATCGGACGGCCACGCGCATTGGAACCGGCTTCCGGCAACTGATGCACCGGCAACCAGAACACCTTGCCCGAGCTGGTGAAGGTCAGCAACGTGTCGTGCGTGTTGACCAGCCACAGCTGTTCGATGAAATCCTCGTCCTTGGTCGCCGCGGCACTGCGCCCACGTCCACCGCGACGCTGCGCACGGTAGGCACTGACCGGCTGGCGCTTGACATAGCCGGCGCGCGACAAGGTCACAACCACGTCTTCCGGCGCAATCAGATCCAGGATGTCCAGGTCTTCTTCGCTGTGACGGATTTCGCTGCGACGCGCATCACCGAACTCGGAACGCACGTTCTCCAGCTCTTCGCGGATCACCTGCAGCAGCACGTCTGGATTCTCCAGAATGCGGATCAGGCCGGCGATCACTTCCAGTAGCTGCTTGTACTCTTCGGTCAGCCTGTCCTGCTCCAAGCCGGTCAGGCGGTGCAGGCGCATCTCCAGAATCTGCGTCGCCTGGACGTCGCTGAGCTGGTAGTTGCCGTCGACCAGACCGATGCCCTTGGGCAGGTCTTCCGGACGCGATGCCTCGGCGCCAGCAGCGCCCAGCAATGCACCCACCAGGCCCGGCTGCCACACCTTGGAGAGCATGCGCTCCTTGGCTTCTGCAGGATTGGCCGAGGTCTTGATCAACTCGATCATTTCATCGATGTTGGCCAAGGCAACGGTCAGGCCTTCCAACACGTGCGCACGCGCACGCGCCTTGCGCAGTTCAAAGATGGTGCGGCGGGTGACAACCTCACGGCGGTGGCGGATGAACGCCTCCAGCATTTCCTTGAGGTTCAACAGCTTCGGCCGGCCATCGACCAGCGCCACCATGTTGATGCCGAACACCGACTCCATCTGGGTCTGCTGGTACAGGTTGTTGAGCACAACCTCAGCCGACTCGCCACGCTTGATTTCGATGTAGATGCGCATGCCGTCCTTGTCGGACTCATCGCGCAGCTCGCTGATGCCTTCGAGCTTCTTTTCCTTGACCAGCTCGGCGATCTTCTCGATCAACCGCGCCTTGTTCACCTGGTACGGAATCTCGGTGACGATGATCGACTCGCGACCATTGTCAGCCACTTCGATATCAGCCTTGGCACGGATACGCACGCGGCCACGGCCGGTGCGGTAGCCGGCAATGATGCCGGCGGTGCCATTGATGATGCCGGCAGTGGGGAAATCCGGGCCCGGGATGTATTCCATCAAGCCATCAACGTCGATAGCCGGATCGTCGATCAGCGCGATGCAGGCGGTGATGGCTTCAGTGAGGTTGTGCGGCGGAATATTGGTCGCCATGCCCACCGCGATACCAGCCGAACCATTGACCAGCAGGTTCGGGAACCGGGTCGGCATGACCGTCGGCTCCAGTTCCTTTTCATCGTAGTTGGGCTGGAAATCGACGGTTTCCTTGTCGATGTCAGCCATCAGCTCATGCGTCAGGCGCGACATGCGTGCCTCGGTGTAACGCATTGCTGCTGCCGAGTCACCGTCGACCGAACCGAAGTTACCCTGGCCGTCCACCAGCATGTAACGCAGCGAGAATGGCTGCGCCAAACGCACCAGCGCGTCGTAGACCGACTGATCGCCGTGCGGATGGTACTTACCGATCACGTCACCGACGATACGCGCCGACTTGAAGTACGCCTTGTTGCTGTGAGCACCCAGCTCATTCATCGCAAACAGGACGCGGCGATGAACTGGTTTGAGGCCATCGCGGGCATCGGGGAGTGCGCGGCCGACGATCACGCTCATCGCGTAATCGAGGTAGCTCTTGCGCATCTCGTCTTCCAGGTTGACCTGGATGATTTCCTTGGCGTTTTCTGCCATTCGGGTTCCGTTGTCAGGTAGCGATCCTGTCCGACGACAGCACCTTGACGGGCCACCTTGCCGGAAACTCGGATCAACCTGCGGAGTTTATCACAAAGGGCGGTTTTTCGCCTCCACTTAAGGGGCTTTTACCGGAAGAAATCAGGAACTTAGGGGCAGCCAAAGGGTAGAGCCGAGCGATGCTCGGCCGGGGCCTTACCTGCGACCCCTGCAGGAGCGGCGCAAGCCGCGACGCCATAGATCCAACAGCTCGCAACCCTCTTCGACCCAAGCATCGCCAGCATGGCGGCTTACCCCAGTCCCACAAGCCAAAGGGCTCACTGTAGAGCCCCGCCCAGGGCGGCGGGGGGGATTCCGGGCCAGCCCCATGCCCGCCAGGGCGGGGCCGAAACAACCAGAATGGCGTGATGCGCGGCGAGGAGGGGGCGTGCG
>NZ_JBRREF010000154.1:0-3145 GCF_056760135.1 Stenotrophomonas sp. STEN023
GCAGAAGCCTTATCGGCAAAGCCCCCTGCCGAGCATGGCTCGGCACTACAGGTTGGGTTTGCTGGTAAAGCCCTCTGCCGAGCATGGCTCGGCACTACAAAAACAAGGCAAAAAAAAACGCCGGCGTTGGCCGGCGTTCTTCCTTGTACTGCTGCAATCCTCAGTGCTTGAGGTTGCGGCGCAGTCGCTCCAGGGCCTGCAGCTGGGCGGTGACTTCGGCCAGCTTCTGCTGCGCCTCGGCCAGTTCCATGGCTTCGCCACGGTGCGCCAGTACGCGCTCTGCTTCTTCCTTGGCCTTGCGCACCGATGCTTCATCGATATCGGTGGCGCGGATGGCGGTGTCAGCCAGCACGGTCACAACCTGCGGCTGTACTTCCAGGATGCCGCCGGAAATGGCGAAATCCAGGTGCTCGCCTGCAGCGGTGGTGACCACGACCTTGCCCGGCTTCAGACGGGTGATCAGCGGTGCGTGCTTGGGCGCGATGCCCAGCTCGCCCAGCTCACCGGTGGCCACGACCAGGGTCGCTTCGCCGCTGAAGATCTGCTGCTCGGCACTGACGATGTCGCAACGGATGGTGCTCATGGATCTCTCTTCGCCTGGTTGGGTGGGCCTGCGCCCACCGCAGGTTGCCGCGTGGGCGGAGCACGCTCCGCCCTACGTGGTTATTAGGCCTTCTCAGCCATCTTCTTGGCCTTCTCGACGGCTTCGTCGATGCTGCCGACCATGTAGAACGCCTGCTCCGGCAGGTGATCGTACTCACCATCGACAATGGCCTTGAAGCCACGGATGGTGTCCTTCAGCGGCACGTACTTGCCCGGCGAGCCGGTGAACACTTCGGCCACGTGGAACGGCTGGCTGAAGAAGCGCTCGATCTTGCGGGCGCGGGTCACGGCCTGCTTGTCTTCTTCGGACAGTTCGTCCATGCCCAGGATGGCGATGATGTCCTTCAGTTCCTTGTACTTCTGCAAGGTCTGCTGGACGCGCTGGGCGGTTTCGTAATGCTCGGTACCGATGACCTGCGGGTCCATCTGGCGCGAGGTCGAATCCAGCGGATCCACGGCCGGGTAGATACCCAGCGAGGCGATCGAACGCGACAGGGTCACGGTCGAATCCAAGTGGGCGAACGTGGTCGCCGGCGACGGATCGGTCAAGTCATCGGCGGGCACGTAGACGGCCTGGATCGAGGTGATCGAGCCGGACTTGGTCGAGGTGATGCGCTCCTGCAGGACGCCCATTTCCTCAGCCAGGGTCGGCTGGTAACCCACGGCCGACGGCATACGACCCAGCAGTGCCGACACTTCGGTACCGGCCAGGGTGTAGCGGTAGATGTTGTCGACGAACAGCAGCACGTCCTTGCCCTTGCCGCTGGCGTCCTTCTCATCACGGAAGTATTCCGCCATGGTCAGGCCGGTCAGGGCGACGCGCAGACGGTTGCCCGGCGGCTCGTTCATCTGGCCGTACACCATCGCCACCTTGTCGAGGACGTTGGAGTCCTTCATTTCGTGGTAGAAGTCGTTGCCCTCACGGGTACGCTCACCCACGCCGGCGAACACGGACAGACCGCTGTGCGCCTTGGCGATGTTGTTGATCAGTTCCATCATGTTGACGGTCTTGCCGACGCCGGCGCCGCCGAACAGGCCGACCTTGCCGCCCTTGGCGAACGGGCACATCAGGTCGATGACCTTGATGCCGGTTTCCAGCAGCTCGGTCGAGGAAGACTGGTCTTCGTACGACGGGGCCGAACGGTGGATTTCCCAGTTGTCCGAAGCCTGCACCGGGCCGGCTTCGTCGATCGGGCGACCCAGCACGTCCATGATGCGACCCAGGGTGCCAGCGCCGACCGGCACCGAGATGGCGCGGTTGGTGTTGGTGGCAACCAGGCCACGCTTCAGGCCGTCGGTCGAGCCCAGCGCAATCGCGCGGACGATACCGTCACCCAGCTGCTGCTGGACTTCCAGCGTGATTTCGGTGTTGTCGACCTTCAGCGCGTCGTACACCTTCGGCACGTCGCTGCGCGGGAATTCGACGTCGACGACGGCGCCGATGATCTGAACGATCTTGCCCTGACTCATTGCTGCATCCTCTAAATGTGTGCTGTTGACTGCGCGCGTTAAACCGCTGCCGCGCCGCTGACGATTTCGGAGATTTCCTGGGTGATCGCTGCCTGGCGGGCCTTGTTGTAGACCAGCTGCAGGGTTCCGATCATCTTGTTCGCGTTGTCGCTTGCCGCCTTCATCGCCACCATGCGAGCTGCGTGCTCGGAGGCAACATTCTCCAGCACCGCCTGATACACCAACGATTCGATGTAGCGGGTGATCACGTGCTCAAGCACGGTTGCTGCGTCGGGCTCGTACAGGTAATCCCAGTCGTGCGAGGCCACCTGCTTTTCAGCAGCCGGCAACGGCAGCAGCTGATCGAAGCTGGCCTTCTGCGTCATCGTGTTGATGAAGCGGTTGTAGACCAGGTACACGCGGTCAACCTTGCCTTCGGTGTAGGCGTCAAGCATGACCTTGATCACGCCGATCAGCGTTTCCAGCTTGGGCTGGTCGCCGATGTTGGCCACCGAAGCAGCCATGTTGACGTTGACACGACGGAAGAACGCGCCGGCCTTCTGGCCAACGGTCACCACGTCGATCTCGGCGCCCTTCTCCTGCCAGCCGCGCATTTCCGCGACGGTCTTGCGGAACAGGTTGTTGTTCAGGCCGCCGGCCAGACCGCGATCAGACGAGATCACGATGTAACCCACGCGCTTGACCTGCTCGCGCTCAACCAGGAACGGATGCTGGTAGTCGGTGCTGGCCTGGGCCAGGTGACCGATCACCTGCTTCATCGCCTGCGCGTACGGACGCGAGGTCTTCATCCGATCCTGCGCTTTGCGGATCTTGGAGGCCGAGACCATTTCGAGCGCGCGCGTCACCTTGCGGGTGTTCTGCACGCTCTTGATCTTGGTTTTGATTTCGCGTCCGCTTGCCATCTCTTATTCCCGTGGCGCGAGGTCGAACCCCGCGTTTGCCATACAGCGGAGCCAGGCTCCGCTGCTTTCAGTCGTGGGGGGGCGACCGCCGCCCGCCGGTGCCGGGTTTAAGACCGGGAGGGGGGGGGGGAGATCTGGGGGGGCAACTTGAATGGGGCCGGGGGATCGTG
>NZ_JBRREF010000155.1:0-2902 GCF_056760135.1 Stenotrophomonas sp. STEN023
GGGGGTGGTTTTTTGCCGTGCGTTTCCACCCCAAAAACCCCCCCCACCCCCCCCCCCCCCCCCCCCACGCTGGTGTGGGGCTTGTCCTTATGGGCGGAGCCGGCCCGGCCACTACAGGATCAGTTGCGGTGCGCGGTGCCCAGGTACTCGGCGCTCTGCATCTCGATCAGGCGGCTGGCGGTGCGCTCGAAGGCACCGGCCAGGCGGGTGCCGCTGTACAGCAACGGCGGTGCGTCCTGGGCGGTGCAGACCAGGTTGACCTGACGGTCGTACAGCTCATCGATCAGATTGACGAAGCGGCGCGCGGCATCTTCGTTCATGCGATCGAAATGCGGAATGCCGCCCAGCAGCACGGTGGTGAACTCGCGGGCGATCTCGATGTAGTCCGCCGGCCCGCGCGGGCCTTCGCACAGGGCCGCGAAATCAAACCAGGCAATGCTCTTGCCACGGCCACGCACCGGGATCTTGCGCCCCTCGATCTGGATGTTTCCGCCGCGTGCTTCTTCTGCACCGCTCAGCTCCTTCCAGCGTCCGGCCAGCCACGCATCACTCTCAGCATCGAGCGGCGCGCGGTATACCGGCGAGCGGGTCAGCGCGCGCATGCGGTAGTCCTCGGTGCCTTCGGCATACAGCTCGACGCAATACTTCTCCAGCAAGGCAATCGCCGGCAGGAAGCTGTCGCGCTGCAAGCCGTTGAGATAGAGGTTCTCCACCGCCGTATTGGAGGTGGTCACCAAGGTCACACCCTCGGCAAACAGTCGCTCCAGCAAACGTCCCAGCAACATCGCATCGCCGATGTCGGTGACGAAGAATTCATCCAGCACCAGCACGCGCAGCTTGTCGCGCCACTGTTGGGCGATCTTGGCCAGCGGATCGCTCTGCCCCTGATGCAGGTGCAGCTGTTCGTGGATGCCGCGCATGAAGCGGTGGAAGTGGGTGCGGTACTTCTGTTCGATCGGCAGGCCGTCGTAGAACAGGTCAACCAGGAAGGTCTTGCCGCGGCCAACGCCGCCCCAGAAATACAGGCCCTTTACCGGCTCGGGCTTCTTCCAGAACGCCGACAAACGATCAAGCCAGCCGTCCTGCGCGCTATCGACAATGGCCAGATGGATGCGATCCAACTCGGCCAGCGCGGCGTGCTGGGCAACATCATCGCGCCAGTCGCCGCGGGCCACGCCGGCGGCGTAGCGTTGTGAGGGAGTCATTGCATCCATGCTCAGTTGCTGCCGTCGGGCAGCCAGCGCCGCACTTCATGCTGGATGGCGCCACGCAGGTCGATCAGCTTGCGATGGAAGAAGTGCGAGGTATCGGGCATGCGCACCAACTGCGGCGGATTCGGCAGCGATTCCAGCCACTGGTACACGCCTTGCGCATCCACCACTTCGTCGGCATCGCCCTGCACTACCAGCCAGTTGGCCGGCGGCTGCACTTCGGAGAAATCCCAGGTACGGCGGCCAACCGGCGGCGCGATCGAGATCAAGGCCTGCGGCTGCAGCTGCGCGGCGGCGCGCAACGATACATAGGCACCGAAGCTGAAACCGGCCAGCCACAACGCGGCGTCCGGGCGTTCGCTGCGCACCCAGTTGACCACGGCGCGCAGGTCGTCGGCTTCGCCTTCGCCGTTGTCGTAGGTACCAACCGAAGCGCCGACACTGCGGAAGTTGAAACGCACGGTGGTGATGCCGAGGTCGCGCAGCGCGCGCGACACCATGGTCACCACCTTGTTGTGCATGCTGCCGCCCTCGATGGACAGCGGATGGCAGATGACGGCGATGATCGGACGCGCGGTGGCCTCGCCATCGGGCAGGTCGACACCGACTTCCAGCGGACCGGCCGGGCCGTCCAACATCAGCGTCGCCGATTCGTGGGGGAATGGGAGAGTTTGCATGCGGCCATAATAGCGGCCCCGTCCGGCGGCTTCACGCCCGCCCTTCACAACTGCCCAAATCCATGCATTTCCTTGTCCTGAGTGTGATCTGCAGTGTTCTGGTCTCGGTGCTGCTGAAACTGGCGCCGCGCCAAGGCATCGATATTCCCCAGGCGGTGACCTGGAACTATCTGGCCGCCAGCGTACTGTCGCTGCTGTTCCTCGAACCTTCACTGCAGTCGCTGCAGAGCGGGCATACGCCGTGGCTGGCGCTGCTTGGGCTGGCCGTGGCGCTGCCCGGCATCTTCCTGGTGCTTGCCCGCGCGGTACGCGAGGCCGGCATCGTGCGCAGCGACGTGGCCCAACGCCTGTCCTTGCTGTTGTCGCTGGCTGCCGCCTTCCTGCTGTTCGGCGAACAAGCCAATGGTTGGAAGCTGGCTGGCTTGGGATTGGGACTGCTGGCGATTGTCGGGGTGACCGCGCGCGATGGCGGTACCACGGAGCGCTCGCGCTCCAGCTGGGGTTGGTTGCTGGGTGTTTGGGCTGGCTTCGCCTTGATCGACATCCTGCTCAAGCAGGTAGCCGCGGCCGGTACGCCCTCAACCGCAGCCTTGTTGGTGAGCTTCGGCATCGCCTTCGTGCTGATGCTGGGATGGCAGCTGCAGCGGCATGTCAGCGGCAAGAGCCGGCTGACAGATGCCAATCTTCGCTTTGGGCTGCTGCTGGGCCTGCTCAACTTCGGCAACATTCTGTTTTACGTGCGAGCGCACCAGGCGCTGCCGCACAGCCCGGCGACGATCTTTGCCGGGATGAATATTGGCGTGGTGTGCCTGGGTGCGCTGGTCGGCGTGCTGGTGTTTGGTGAGAAGACCAGCGTGTGGAACCGCGTTGGCCTGGCGCTGGCGGTGGTGGCGATTGCCTTGATTGCGCGCGGTACGTTTTGAGGGTTTTGCTGATCTGGAGCAACAGCAAAGGCACCCCTCCCCGACCCTCCCCCTGGCGGGGGGAGTCGGGGGGGGGCAACAACCCCCCCCC
>NZ_JBRREF010000156.1:0-2844 GCF_056760135.1 Stenotrophomonas sp. STEN023
AAGCTGACCCTGCCCCAGGCCTTGGTCCGCGTGCAATCTGATGCTGCCATTTGCTTCGCGGCTTACGCCGCTCCCACAAACGAATGCGACATCTGCTTCCGATTGCGGGTAACGCTGCTTCGTCAGGACGAGCAGCGTTACCGCATTGAGCCGACCGGCATGTTTGCCGTATCCGCTGCAGGATCAACCCGCCGCTACCACCTTGAACGCCTCGCGCGCTGCAACCAGCGTGGCTTCGATCACCGCATCGTCATGCGCGCTGGACAGGAAGCCGGCCTCGTAGGCCGACGGGGCCAGGAATACGCCGCGTTCCAGCATGGCGTGGAAGAACACGTTGAAGGCCTTGATGTCACAGGCAGTGGCCTGCGCATAGGTCTCGACCTTCTCGCTGCTGAAGAACAGGCCGAACATGCCGCCGACGCGATTGGTGGTCACCGCCACGCCGGCATCGCGCGCTGCCGCTTCCAGGCCATCGCAGAGCGTGTTGGTTGCCGCCGTCAGGCGCTCGTGGAAGCCCGGCGCCTGCACCAGTTGCAGCATCGCCAAACCGGCGGCCATCGCCACCGGGTTGCCGCTCAGCGTGCCAGCCTGATAGATCGGACCGGCCGGTGCGATCTGCGACATCAGCTCGCGACGGCCGCCATAGGCGCCCACCGGCATGCCGCCGCCGATGATCTTGCCGAAGGTGCTCAGGTCCGGGGTGATGCCGTAATGCGCCTGCGCGCCACCCAGGGCAACGCGGAAGCCGGTCATCACTTCGTCGAAGATCAGCAGCGTGCCGTACTGCGTGCACAGCGCGCGCAGATGCTGCAGGTAACCTTCGCGCGGCGGGATGCAGTTGGCGTTGCCCACCACCGGCTCGATGATCAGGCCGGCGATGTCGGCGCCCTGCTGTTCGAACAAGGCAGTGGCGGCTTCGAAGTCGTTGTAGGGCAGGGTCAGGGTGAGTTCGCTCAGCCCGGCCGGCACGCCCGGCGAGGTCGGCACGCCAAGGGTCAGCATGCCGCTGCCGGCCTTGACGAGGAACGAGTCGCCGTGGCCGTGGTAGCAGCCTTCGAACTTGACGATCTTGTTGCGGCCGGTGGCGCCGCGCGCCAGTCGGATTGCCGACAGCGTGGCCTCGGTACCGGAGTTGACCATGCGGACCATTTCGCAGGACGGCACCAACTGGGTAATGGTCTCGGCCATGGTCACTTCGGCCGCGCACGGCGCGCCGAACGACAGCCCATTGCCGATGGTCTCCTGCACGGCCTCGCGCACGCTTGGGTGGTTGTGGCCGACGATCATCGGGCCCCAGGAGCCGACGTAGTCGATATAGGCATTGCCATCCACGTCATGCAGATAGGCGCCATCGGCGCGCTGCACGAAGAAGGGTTCGCCGCCGACCGACTTGAACGCACGCACCGGTGAATTGACGCCACCGGGCAGCAGCGTCTGTGCGCGCGTGAACAGGGCGTGGGATTGGTCGTGGTTCATGCGTAAGTCCTTTGAGGTATCAACAACAACGAAGAGCTGAGCTTGGCGTTAGCCCCTCTCCCGCTTGCGGGAGAGGGGTTGGGGTGAGGGGAAGCTTCCAGCAAGCAAACGTCAAAAGCCCCCTCATCCGCCCCTTTCGGGGCACCTTCTCCCGCAGGCGGGAGAAGGGATGGCAGAGATTAGTGAGGTCTGTAAGGTCATGCGGCCCGGAAACAGCCCCGATAAGCCTCAAGCGCCGCCACCGGATCGGCCTCGCTGAACACGCCACTGATCACCGCGATCAGATCCGCGCCAGCGTCCACCACAGGCCGGCTATTGTCCGGGGTCAAACCACCAATCGCCACCCGCGGCACGCCGAGTGCGGCGCTTTGTCGCAGCAGCTCCGGGTTGGCGCGGCGCGGGGTGACCTTGCTGCGGCTGGGGAAGAAGGCGCCGAAGGCCACATAGCTGGCACCAGCAGCAACCGCGCGCTGGGCGCGCTCGAACTCGTCATAGCAGGACGCGCCAATGATGGCCTGCGGGCCGAGCAGTGCGCGGGCGGCAGCGATGTCGCCGTCGTCTTCCCCCAGATGCACACCGGCAGCGCCGACCTGCTGGGCCAGACTGACGTCATCATTGATGATCAGCGGCACCCCGGCTTCGGCGCACAGCGCCTGCAGCGCGCTGGCCTGGGCCAGACGAGTGGGGGCATCGACCGCCTTGTTGCGGTATTGCAGCCAGGTGGTGCCGGCCAGCAGAGGGCGGACCCGCTCAAGCAGGCGTGCACTGTTGGTTTCGTCGGGGGTGATCAGGTAGACGCCACGGGCGTCGGCGAGCTGTGTCATGTATGGCTACCGGTACGGCGTGGGGAATGTGACAATCAACGCCGCTTCTTTGTCCGGTGATTATCCCCGATGTCCGACGCTACGGCCTCCACCCTGCGCAACTGGATGTGTGTCGTCTGTGGCTTCATCTACAGCGAGGCCGACGGCCTGCCGGAAGAAGGCATCGCCCCCGGCACGCGCTGGGAAGACGTGCCCGACACCTGGACCTGCCCGGACTGCGGCGTGACCAAGGATGACTTCGAGATGGTCGAGCTGGATTGAGCCGCAGCGCGCGATGCTTTGCCTTGTGGGAGCGGCGTCAGCCGCGAAGCCATTACAGCGTCCGAAACCGGTTGTAGGAGCGGCGTCAGCCGCGAAGCCACTGCGGCATCCGAAGCCAGGGATCAACGCAACACCGCTGCAGTAGCGGCTTTGCGCACGGAGCCAAGACGATCCTTCGGTAGCTGAATGTGCTTGGCCGACTTCGGATACCGCAGTGGCTTTGCGGGGGGCCCCCCCCACCCACACCCCGGAGGGGCCCGGAAAAGCAAAAGCGCCGGGCGCC
>NZ_JBRREF010000157.1:0-2584 GCF_056760135.1 Stenotrophomonas sp. STEN023
AAAGCCGACCAAACCCAAAGCGCCAAGAGCCAACGCAATCCAATCAATGCCAGCCGCATCATCTGCAGTGGCTCCGCGGCTAACGCCGCTCCTAAAAAAGGCACAGGCTTCGCTTGTGGGAGCGGCGTCAGCCGCGAAGCCCACACACCATCAGATCGCAACCACGACCAGCAGCCTTCACACCGCCTGCTTCGCGGCTCACGCCGCTCCCACAACCACCGGTTTTGATGCAGTACCCAATTCCGTGCCCTGCCCCGGCACCAATCCGCCGCCAGCTTGTTAAACTCCGCCCACTTTGTCCTTCTGCGGATATGCACCACATGCCCAACGTTCGCCCTCTTACCCTGGCCCTGGCCTTCTCCCTGGTGACCATGCTGTCCACCAACGATGCGCAGGCCGCCCGCAAGAAGCCTGCGGCACGGGCACCGGCAGTGAGCGCGGCCTGCACGGACTTCTACGAAACCACCAACGGCAATTGGCTCAAGGCCAATCCGGTGCCGCAGACCGGTGCGGTCAGCGCCCTCGGTACGCTGGCAGACAACACCCGTACCCAGCAGCGTCAGCTGCTGGATCGTGCGATGACCGCGCCGCAGGGCAACGTGCAGAAGCTGCTTGGCGATTTCTGGGCCAGCGGCCTGGATGAGGCCGCCGTTGAAGCCGACGGCTCCAAGCCGATCGCACCGCTGCTGACCCGCATCAACGCCATCAAGAAGGCCAAGGACATCCCGGCCTCGATCGCCGCCCTGCATCAGGTCGGCATCCCGGTGGCGTTCAACTTCGCTCCGGATGTCGACCTGAAAGCGCTGGACCGGCACATCGGCTACTTCATGCAGGGCGGCACCGGCCTGCCGGACCCGGCGTTCTATACCCGCACCGATGCCGATACCGTCGCACTGATGGGCCGCTACCGCGGCTATGTGAAGCAGATCCTGGCGCTGACCGGCACCCCGGCCGCGCAGCTTGATGCCGAATCAGCGCTGGTCATCCAGCTGGAAACCGAACTGGCGCGCAGCGCGCACTCGGTTGCCGACATCAACAACCCGTTCAACAACTACGCACCGGTCGCCACCAAGGACCTCAACAGCCGTTACCGCAACCTGCAGCTGGATGCCTTCCTGAAGGCGCAGGGCGTGAACGATGACCTGGTGTCGCTGGCCGATCCGGCGCTGTTCCAGCAGCTCAACGGCATGGTCAGCCGCCTGCCGGCCAACCAATGGAAGGCCTACCTGCGCTGGCGCGTGGGCGACTCCATGGCGCCGTACCTGTCCAAGGCCTACCGCGATGCCGAGTTCGAATTCCGTGGCCGCGTACTGCGTGGCCAGACCATCGCACCGTCGCGCCCGGATGCCGTGCTTGACGCCATCAACGTGGCTGCCGGCCCGATGCTGGGTCACGAGTACGCCAACACCTATCTCAACCGTGACACCCGCCGCCAGGCCGGTGTGATGGTCGACCAGATCCGCGAAGCTCAGATCGCCGCGGTCAAGCGCAGCAGCTGGCTCAGCGCCGAGGCCAAGGCCGAAGCCGAAGCCAAGTTGGCCGCGATGAAGATCGAGATCGGCACACCGCTGCGCGACCTCGACTACACCGTGCAGCCGATGGGCCGTGGCAGCTTTGGCGGCAACATCCTGATCGCTTCCACCTGGCGCCATGCCCAGGAAATGAAGCGCATCGGCAAGGGCAACGCCGACCGCCGCTGGGACGTGCTGCCGCAGCAGCCCTCGATCGCCTATGACATCGCCCAGAACCGCCTGATCGTCACTGCCGCCGCACTGCAGGGCCCGATCTTTGCCGGCAACGCCAGCAATGCCGAGAAGTTCGGTGCCTTCGGTGGCCTGGTCGCGCACGAAGTCAGCCGCGCCATCGACGTCAAGGGCGCGATGATCGATGCCAAGGGCGAACTGCGCAGCTGGTGGACGCCGGCCGACAAGAGCGCCTGGACCCTGCTTGGCAACCGCGTCGCCGCGCAGTACAGCGGTTATGCGTTCCCCGGTGTCAAGGATGCCAAGGTCAACGGCGAGCTGACCCGCGACGAGAACATGGCCGACCTGTCGGGCATGGAGATCGCCTGGGAGGCTTTCAGTGCCGCCCAGGCCGATGCCAAGCCGGCCGACAAGCAGGACTTCTTCAAGGGCTGGACCAGCCTGTGGGCACAGCAGCTGTCGCCAAACGAAGCACTGCAGCGCCTGCGTACCGACGTGCGCGCCCCTGGCCGCTGGCGCAGCAACGCACCGCTGTCCAACCTGCCGGCGTTTGGTGCCAGCTTCAGCTGCAAACCGGGCCAGCCGATGCAGCGCACCGACGCCGAGCAGATCAGGATCTGGCGTTGATGCCTAGCTGACAAAAAAGCCGCGGATTCCGCGGCTTTTTTTTGTTTTGTAGTGCCGAGCCATGCTCGGCAGAGCCTTTACCGACAAAAGCCAGAACGATGTAGTGCCGAGCCATGCCCGGCAGAGGTTTTATCGACAAAAGCCAGAACGATGTAGCGCCGAGCCATGCTCGGCAGAGGCTTGGCCGATAGCCCCCCCCCGCAGTACCCCGCCCTGCTCGGCAAAAGCGTTACCAACACGGCCTCAGCAAAGAG
>NZ_JBRREF010000158.1:0-2265 GCF_056760135.1 Stenotrophomonas sp. STEN023
ATGCTCGGCAGGGGATTTCCCTGCACCCCATCAGCGCCACGGGAATGTGGGAGCGGCGTAAGCCGCGAAGCTGGTGATTTGATGCTTCCCCGGCAAAGCCTCTGCCGAGCATGGCTCGGCATTACAGGCTCGCTGCAGCTATCGGCTGGTTCAGTTGCAGCTGTTCATGCAGCTGTTCAAGCGTTCACCACACACCGAGGCGGCAGACCGGTTCTGGCAGAAGGCCTGCGAGGTCTGGCAGGCGCCGCGCAACTCTGGATTGGTGATCTTGTCGCACTGGTTGCTGCGGTTCGCATCGCCGCAGTCACCGTAGCCGCTGGGATTGGCGCTGCAGCGCTGATAGGCATTCTGGCAATAGTTCACGCAGGCTGCTGGGTCATTGCGTGGCGCATTACCCCAACCTCCGCCATCGCTCGCACAAGCGGCAAGCAATAACGCCACACAAGCAAACATCCATTGAAATCCGCGCATCGAACCATCCCTGCAAACAACGACGGCCCGAGCATAGCCCGGGCCGTCCTTGCATCACCAGTGACAGGTGTCGATTACTCGACGATCACCGGAATCTTGCCGATGCGTGCCTGCCATTCGCGCGGACCAGTCTTGTGCACCGATTCACCGGTGGAGTCGACCGCCACGGTCACCGGCATGTCCTGCACGGTGAACTCGTAGATCGCTTCCATGCCCAGGTCAGCGAAGCCGACCACCTTGGACGCCTTGATCGCCTTGGACACCAGGTAGGCCGAGCCACCAACGGCCATCAGGTAGGCCGACTTGTTGTCACGGATCGCCTCGATCGCAGCTGGGCCGCGCTCGGCCTTGCCGACCATGCCCAGCAGGCCGGTCTGCTCCAAGATCTGGCGGGTGAACTTGTCCATACGGGTCGCGGTGGTCGGGCCGGCCGGGCCCACCACTTCGTCACGCACCGGATCGACCGGGCCGACGTAGTAGATGAAGCGGCCCTTCAGGTCCACCGGCAGCTGCTCACCCTTGTTGAGCATCTCGACCATGCGCTTGTGCGCAGCATCGCGGCCGGTCAGCAACTTGCCATTGAGCAACAGGGTCTGGCCCGGCTTCCATGCAGCCACTTCTTCCGGGGTGATGTTGTCCAGATCGACGCGGGTGCCCTTGGACGCGTCGTAGGTCAGCTTGGGCCAGTCTTCCAGCGACGGCGGGTCCAGCATCACCGGGCCGCTGCCATCCAAGGTGAAGTGTGCGTGGCGGGTAGCGGCACAGTTCGGGATCATTGCGATCGGCAAGTTGGCAGCGTGGGTCGGGAAGTCCTTGACCTTGATGTCGAGCACCGTGGTCAGGCCGCCCAGGCCCTGCGCGCCGATACCCAGTGCGTTGACCTTCTCGTACAGCTCAAGACGCAGCTCTTCGGCACGGTTGGAGGCGCCACGGGCCTGCAGATCGGCGATGTCGATCGGCTCCATCAGCGATTCCTTGGCCAGCAGCATCGCCTTTTCGGCGGTGCCGCCGATGCCGATACCGAGCATGCCCGGCGGGCACCAGCCAGCGCCCATGGTCGGCACGGTCTTGAGCACCCAATCAACGATGGAATCGGACGGGTTGAGCATGGCGAACTTGCTCTTGGCCTCCGAACCGCCACCCTTGGCAGCAACGATCACGTCGACCGTATTGCCCGGCACAACCTTGACGTTGACCACACCCGGGGTGTTGTCCTTGGTGTTGGTGCGCTTGCCAGCCGGGTCAGCCAGCACAGAGGCGCGCAGCTTGTTGTCCGGGTAGGCGTAGGCACGGCGGATGCCCTCATTGGCCATGTCCTCGACGCCCATGGTGGCGTCGTCCCAGCGCACGTTCATGCCGATTTCCAGGAACACGGTGACGATACCGGTGTCCTGGCAGATCGGCCGATGGCCTTCGGCGCACATGCGCGAGTTGATCAGGATCTGCGCGATGGCCTCTTTGGCCGCCGGCGACTCTTCGCGCTCATAGGCGGCGGAGAGGTTCTTGATGTAGTCGACCGGGTGGTAGTACGAGATGTACTGCAGCGCGTCGGCGACGGACTGGATGAGGTCTTCCTGCTTGATCGATGTCACGGGCTTGCTCGCTTGCTGAAGGCTGGCGGGGGTTCAGCCGCCCATTTTACGCCTTGGAGCCGCGCAGTGCTGCCCGACCTTGGGCTTGTGGGGGGGGGGGGGGGGGGGGGGGGGGGGGGGGGGGGGGGGGGGGGGGGGGGGGGGGGGGGGGGGGGGGGGGGGGGGGCGGGGGGGGGGGGGGGCGCGGGGCGCGCGCCCGGCG
>NZ_JBRREF010000159.1:0-2252 GCF_056760135.1 Stenotrophomonas sp. STEN023
CCCCCCCCCCCCGGCCTCGGCCCCGCCCCCGCCCCCCCCCCCCCCCCCCCCCCCCCCCCCCCCCCCCCCCCCCCCCCCCCCCCCACTACAGGTGAGGCCGCCGAGTTTCAGCCCCCTCCCTTGCGCCGAAGGCGTAGGGGAGGGTTGGGGAGGGGTTGAGCTTCTAGGCCTTTCCAGCAATGCCAGCTTCGCGGCTGACGCCGCTCCCACAGCTCCCACAACGCTGTCTAGCGCTCCAATTCCACGTCAGGATCCGCCACCGGCGACGGCGGAGTCGCCGGCACTTCCGCCGGGGTGGCCTGCGCTGGCTTGTCCAGGATCGTTGCCTTGCGCCAATTGCCCCAGCGGTAATAGGCCATGATCATCAGCATCGAGCACAGCGCGCTGATCGGGAAGCTCCACCAGATCGCATCGGCACCAAAGCGTGGTTGCAGCCATAGCGCGAACGGCACCCGGATGCCCCACATGCCGATTGCCAGGATCAACAGCGGTGGCAGCACCGCGCCGGTGGAACGAACCACGCCCGACAGCACGAAGTTGACCCCGAAGAACAGGAACGACCACACCGCGATGTGGTTCAGGTGGCGGCCGATCTCCAGCGCCTCGCTGGCAGCTGGCAGGAACAACGCCAGAGTGCTGCGATCAAACAGAATGATCGGCGCGATCAAGGCACCGGTCAGCAGGAAGTTGAACAGCACGCCGGTACGCGCGGTGGCTTCCACCCGTGGCCAGAGGCCGGCGCCCACGTTCTGCGCGGCCATCGTCGAGCAGGCCGCACCAATGGCCATGGCCGGCATCTGCACGTAGGTCCACAACTGCATCGCGGCGCCATAGGCCGAGGCGGTTTCCACCCCGTAGCCATTGACCATGCTGATCATCATGATCATCGCCAGCGAGATCAGGATCATCTGCAGGCCCATCGGCACGCCCTTGACCACCAGCGCCTTGAGGATGACCGTGTCGATCTTCAGCAGGCCGATGTCCTTGCGCCCCAGCCACAGCATGTGCCGCTTGTTGCGCAGGTAAAGCATCAGCCCGGCCAGCGCCAGGCCCTGCGAGAAGAACGTGGCCCAGGCTGCACCGGCAATACCGAGTTCCGGCAACGGACCCACGCCGAAGATCAGCAGCGGGTTGAAGGCGATGTCCATCACCACCGCCAGCAGCAGGAAGCGGAACGGTGTGCGCGCATCGCCGGCACCGCGCAGGGCGGCGGTGATGAAGGCAAACGCATAAAGCAGCGGCATCGCCAGGAAGATCACCTTCAGGTAGGCGTCGGCCATCGGCAGCGATTCGGTTGGGGTACCCATCGCCAGCAACAATCGGTGCGACAGGAACCAGCCCAGCACCGCGATCACCGCAGACAGGCCGATGAAGAAGGTGGCGCTGGTGCCCATCACCCGCCGCGCCTGCGGCAGGTCCCTGGCGCCGATGGACTGGCCGATCAGGATGGTGGCGGCCATGCCGATGCCGAACACCGAACCGATCAGGAAGAACATGATGTTGTTGGCGTTGGCCGTGGCGGTCAGCGCCGCCTCGCCGAGGAACTTGCCCACCCAGATGGCATTGACCGATCCATTCAGCGACTGGGCGATGTTGCCAGCCAGGATGGGGAGCGCGAACATCAGCAGGCTGGTGCCGATCGGGCCTTCGGTCAGCGAGCGGCTTTGCTTGGGTTTCGACATGGACAACGTTGTCGGGATCGGGGCAGGCACACTAGCATCTTGCAGGTGAGGGTGCCGGTGCCAGGTATCACCGGTTGAAGGCTTACACAGGAGTCATGGCAACGCGATGAGTGGTGAAGTCGTAGTGGTAGCAAGCATTCGCCTTGATGTGTGGCTGTGGGCCGCACGTTTCTTCAAGACCCGCAGCCTGGCCAAGCAGGCGGTGGATACCGGCAAGGTGGATGTGCAAGGACAGCGCCCCAAGTCGTCCCGCGCCATTCGCGTGGGCGATGCGCTGCGGGTGCAGCGTGGCGATGAGGTCTTCGAGATCGCGGTACGCGGACTGAGTGACAAACGCGGTTCGGCGCCGGTAGCGCAGGCCATGTACGAAGAGTCGGCGGCCTCGAAACAGGCGCGTCACGAGCTGCAGTTGCGTCGTGCCGCCGAAAGGACCGGCTACCAGGCCCCGGAGCACCGCCCCGACAAGCGCGCCCGGCGGCTGATCCGGGCCCTCGGCGACCTCGATGCGCTTTGACACCTGTAGTGCCGAGCCATGCTCGGCATTGGGCTCTACTGGTGAAGCCTCTGCCG
>NZ_JBRREF010000160.1:0-2160 GCF_056760135.1 Stenotrophomonas sp. STEN023
ATCTTAGGCGGCCTGACACCGGCCGCCTATGCCCAACAGTTGGCGGCCAAAGCCGCTACGATTAAATCTGGACTCTAAAGGGCCCCGCTACTGAAAGCGGGGGGACGTCGGACCTACCGTTACGGTCTGAAAATATTGCTTGATCAATGTTTTTCCTGGCAGGCCGTTCTGAATGGATACCCATTATCAGGGCCCTTCAGTCCCGTGGTTTGGCTCAACCACCGTCGATATCACGCCAGTTGGACTACAAACCGCGACCGAAAGAGGGCTGCATCGCCCCTTTCCCCGCCTGTGTGCTTTTGAGAGCTGCACGCTTGCGGGCATAGTGCTTTTAACGAGTCGCCGCCGCTGTGCAGCGGTGACGCCTTGCGCTCTTTGCAGTGGCTGATCTGCTGAAAGAGCTCTATCACGTAGTGATGAGAGGGACACTGGACAAATAAAAAGGACAAATAAGCCAACTAGTCCACAGCTTGCAGCATGCAACCGCCCGTCACCCTTTCGGTAATGCGTCACTTATCTGTGGGTTTGGAGCTAACCCGGCTCAATCTAAGGGGGGTTGGAAGCTATAGAGGCCGCCTCGAATGTGGTTCCGGCGCACCTTCGTGCATCACCAGGCACCGCCTAGCCGCAAGCTTTCTGCTTACTCGAAATTGGGCGCGGCAGACCGGAGCCCGTCCAAGCTTGCCCCTGCTCTTGCAGGCGGCGCAAATACTGCTTCAAAGAGCAGAACGGATCGCCTCAAGTGACAGCGACCACCTCAGATTTGACAGCGGATCTTCCACGGAAAGCATAGTTGCGGCCCCAATCGAGGCGCTGGGGCGCAACTATGCTTTCCGCACTGGGCTCAAGTTTGCTTTCCTGCCCACAGGTCGTGGAAGTTCCCCATTCTTCACATCAATTTATGTACTGGTCAGTTTGGTATTCAGGGTGGATTCCGTCGGCTAACGGATAATTCACAACTATCGAACGGCCACAGATTCAGGCCGTAACGATCAAGACCAATAACGAGGTAATGCCGAAATGAAGACTTCTTTGATCGCTCTGGGCCTGCTGGCCGCCCTGCCGTTCGCCGCTTCGGCTGCCGATGGCCTGTCCTACAACTATGTGGAAGGCGGCTATGTGAATACCGACGCCAAGGGCGGCGACGCCGATGGTTGGGCGGTGAAGGGCTCGGTTGCGGTACATCCGAACTTCCATGTGTTCGGTGACTACAACGCGCAGGAAACCGACAAGAGCAAGGTTGATGTTGACCAGTGGCGCCTGGGTGTTGGCTACAACTACACCGTGGCCCCGAACACCGACCTGCTGGCACGTGCGGCCTACCAGAAGCTGAACTTCGAGCACGGCCCGAGGTTCAACGGCTACAGCGCTGAAGTCGGCGTGCGTACTGCCTTCACCCCGAACTTCGAAGGCTATGCCCTGGCTGGTTACGAAGACTTCAGCAACAAGGGCATCTACCGTCCGGAAGGCGAGTTCTACGGCCGCGTTGGGGCCACCGGCAAGTTCAACGCGAACTGGGGCCTGACCGGCGAAGTGAAGCTGGCCAAGGCTGGCGACAAGGAATGGTTCGTCGGCCCGCGCTTCACCTGGTAAGCGACAAAGCAACAAGCGACAAGCGACAAGCAATGGTGTTGTATGGCGCGTGACCTCTCTCCCACGCGCCGCTGGAAGCCCGGTCCTCCCCTGACCGGGCTTCTTTTTTGGGCGTTCGGCAGGGCTTTTTGTAGTGCCGAGCCATGCTCGGCAGAAGCCTTACCAGCCAACCCCAAAGCTACCCCTCCCGGGCCCTCCCCTTGGCTACGCCAAAGGGAGGGGGCGTAGTGCCGAGCCATGCTCGGCAGGGGCTTCACCGGCCAGAGCCAGAAGCTACCCCTCCCCGGCCCTCCCCTTGGCTGCGCCAAAGGGAGGGAGCGTAGTGCCGAGCCATGCTCGGCAGGGGCTTTCCCGGCCAGAGCCAGAAGCTACCCCTCCCCAGCCCTCCCCTTGGCTACGCCAAAGGGAGGGGGCGTAGTGCCGAGCCATGCTCGGCAGGGGCTTTCCCGGCCAGAGCCAGAAGCTACCCCTCCCCGGCCCTCCCCCTTGGCTACGCCAAAGGGAGGGGGCGTTATTTGGGGGGGGACGACGAACGCGGCCCCGCGGCCGCCGAGGGGACCGCGCGAC
>NZ_JBRREF010000161.1:0-2148 GCF_056760135.1 Stenotrophomonas sp. STEN023
GCCCCCCCCCCCCCGCCCCCGCCCCCCCCCGCCCCCCCCCCCCCCGCCCCGCCCCCCCCCCCCCGCGCGCCGCCCCCCCCCCCCCCCCCCCCCCCCCCCCCCCCCCCCCCCCCCCCCCCCCCCCCCCCCCCCCCCCCCCCCCCCCCCCCCCCACTACAGGTTAAAGCCCCTGCCGAGCATGGCTCGGTACTACAGGTTAAAGCTCCTGCCGAGCATGGCTCGGCACTACCCGGTTTTTGAAGACTCTGACGCATGCAAGACCTGTTTTCCGCCCTCTGCCTCGTGGCCATCATCGAGGGCCTGTTCCTGTTCATCGCGCCGCTGGCGTGGAAGCGGATGGCCGCACAGATGCTGGATCAACCTGCTGCATCCCTGCGCGGAATGGGCGCAGCGGCACTGTTCATTGGCCTGGCCGTGCTGTGGTGGGTCCGCCACTGAACCAAACCCTGACGCCCATACCAACCTGCAGCCTCGGGGGTGGTAGCTGTCAGTCAAAACCCGGATAATCCACAAAAGCCGGTCGGGCTTACTCCTCCTGGAGTGCCCCGTTCGGCTTTTTCCGTGTATGGCCCTGGCGTTTGCCGGATGCTCCCCGATGGGGCGTCCATGATGGCGGACCGCAGCGCAGCGCACGGCCCCGTCCGCGGCCCCGATGGCCGCAGCAAACTCAGGAGTTACCCGTCATGGGTCAATCAGTTGTCGTTCTCGGCGCCCAGTGGGGCGATGAAGGCAAGGGCAAGATCGTCGATCTGCTGACCGAGGAAATCGGTGCAGTTGTTCGTTTCCAGGGTGGTCACAACGCCGGCCATACCTTGGTCATCAACGGCAAGAAGACCGTCCTGCACCTGATTCCGTCAGGCATCCTGCGCGACGACGCGCTGTGCCTGATCGGCAATGGCGTGGTGATTTCCCCGGCAGCTCTGCGCAAGGAAATCGAAGAGCTGGAAACCGCTGGCGTCGAAGTCCGTTCGCGCCTGAAGATCTCGCCGGCAGCGCCGCTGATCATGCCGTACCACATCGCCCTGGATCAGGCGCGTGAGAAGGCAGCCGGTGGCAAGGCCATCGGCACCACCGGTCGCGGCATCGGCCCGGCCTATGAAGACAAGGTTGCACGTCGCGGCATCCGCATCGCCGACCTGCACTACCCGGAACAGCTGGCTGAAAAGCTGCGTACCGCGCTGGATTACCACAACTTCGTGCTGACCAAGTACCTGGGTGTGGAGCCGGTCGATTTCGACACCGTGTACCAGGAAGCACTGGCCTTCGGCGAATACGTCGAGCCGATGAAGTCCGACGTTGCCGGCATCTGCCATGACCTGCGCAAGCAGGGCAAGCGCGTGCTGTTTGAAGGCGCGCAGGGCGCACTGCTCGACATCGACCACGGCACCTACCCGTACGTCACCAGCTCCAACACCACCGTCGGTGGTGCACTGGCCGGTGCCGGCGTTGGCGCCGATGCCATCGACTACGTGCTGGGTATCGCCAAGGCCTACGCTACCCGCGTTGGCGGTGGTCCGTTCCCGACCGAGTTGGACGATGAAATCGGCCAGGGCATCCGTGACCGTGGCGCCGAGTACGGCGCATCGACCGGCCGTCCGCGTCGCTGCGGCTGGATGGACATCGTCGCGCTGAAGCGCGCCGTGGCCATCAATGGTATTTCCGGCCTGTGCATCACCAAGCTCGACGTGCTCGACGGCATGGAAAAGCTGAAGGTCTGCATTGCCTATGAATACCGTGGCAAGCGTTCGGAATACGCCCCGCTGGACGCACAGGGCTGGGAAGAATGCACCCCCGTGTACCTGGAGTTCCCGGGCTGGAGCGAGAACACCCACGGCATCACCGAGTGGGACAAGCTGCCGCCGGCCGCGCGTGCCTACCTGCGTGCCCTGGAAGAACTGGCTGGCTGCCCGGTGTCGATCGTCTCGACCGGCCCGGATCGCGACCACACCATGGTTCTGCAGGATCCGTGGGGCTGATAGCCGCGTCGTGATGTAACAGCCAACGCCCCGCGAAAGCGGGGCGTTGTCGTTTTGGGCATGACCGACAAGGCCAACCCGTAGTGGGGGGGGGGGGGGGGGGGGGGGGGGGGGGGGGGGGGGGGGGGGGCGGCGGGGGGGGGGCGGGGGGCGCGGGGGGGGGGGGGCGCGG
>NZ_JBRREF010000162.1:0-1312 GCF_056760135.1 Stenotrophomonas sp. STEN023
TGAATCGCCCCGTCTTTCCCGGAGGCTCCAAACCTTGAGAGGATGGAGCCATGAGCAACAGATTGACGAGGTACGCACCCGAGGTGCGTGAGCGGGCGGTGCGGATGGTCCTGGACCACCAGGGCGAGCACAGCTCCCAGTGGGCGGCGATCACGTCGGTGGCCGGGAAGATCGGCTGCAAGGCGGAGACGCTGCGGACGTGGGTCCGCCGTGCCGAGCGCGACAGCGGGCTGCGGCCCGGGCTGACGACCGACGAGCATGCCCGGATCAAGGCCCTGGAGCGCGAGAACCGCGAGCTGCGCCAGGCCAACGAGATCCTGCGCAAGGCGTCGGCGTATTTTGCCCAGGCGGAGCTCGACCGCCGATTCAAGCCTTAAAGGGGTTCATCGACGATCACCGCGATGCCTACGGGGTCGAGCCGATCTGCAAGGTGTTGCCGATCGCCCCGTCGACGTACTACGAGCACACCAGCCGCCAGGCCGACCCGTCGCGCCAGCCGGCGCGCTGGCATCGGGAGCAGGCCCTGGCGCCGGTGATCGACCGGGTCTGGAAAGAGAACCGGCAGGCCTACGGGGCGCGCAAGGTGTGGCGCCAGCTCCACCGGGAAGGCGTGCGGGTGGCCCGATGCACGGTGGAGCGACTGATGCGCCGGGCTGGCCTCCAGGGCGTGGTGCGTGGCAAGCCGCGCAAATGGATCGGGCAGGAAGTGGTGGAAGAGAAGCCGATGGACCTGGTGAAGCGGCAGTTCAAGGCTGACCGGCCGAACGCGCTGTGGGTGAGCGATTTCACCTACGTGCCGACGTGGCAGGGATTTGTGTACGTGGCTTTCGTGATCGACGTATTCGCCCGGCGGATCGTCGGCTGGCGGGCCAGTTCGTCGCAGCAGACGCAGTTCGTGCTCGACGCACTCGAGCAGGCCGTGTGGGCGCGCCGCCCAGCGGAGAAGGCACTGATCCATCATTCCGACAGGGGCAGCCAATACCTTTCCATCCGCTATACCGACCGCCTGATCGAGGCCGGCATCGAACCTTCGGTGGGCAGCGTCGGCGACAGCTACGACAACGCGCTGGCCGAAACGGTGATCGGACTGTTCAAGACCGAGGTTACGAACCGCCGCTCCTGGCGCAGCCGGGAGGAGGTCGAATGGGAGACCCTGGGTTGGGTCGACTGGTATAACAACCAGCGACTGCTGGGGCCAATCGGCAACATACCCCCGGCGGAAGCGGAGGCGGCGTACTACGCCGGCAACACGGGTCACGCCATCGCGGCGTGACTCAAACGAAATGGCCTCCGGAGAAGCCGGGGCGATTCA
>NZ_JBRREF010000163.1:0-1200 GCF_056760135.1 Stenotrophomonas sp. STEN023
CCCCCCGCTTTCAGTAGCGGGGCCCTTTAGAGTCCAGATTTAATCGTAGCGGCTTTGGCCGCCAACTGTTGGGCATAGGCGGCCGGTGTCAGGCCGCCTAAGATCTTCTTCGGTCGTTCCTCGTTGTATTCCCGCCGCCAGGTTTCGATCTCGGTACGTGCGTGCAGCAGTGTGGGAAACCAGTGCTCGTTGAGGCATTCGTCGCGTAGGCGGCCATTGAAACTCTCGATATAGGCGTTCTGATTTGGCTTTCCTGGCTGGATCAAACGCAACTGCACGCCTCGCTCGTAGGCCCATGCCACCATCGCCTTGCCGCAGAACTCCTTGCCGTTGTCGGTCCGGATCACCTGCGGCAGACCTCGGGTCAGTGCCAGCCGGGCCAGCACCCGTGCCACGCCGTAGCCGGAGATCGCCCGCTCCACCTCAATCGCTACCGCCTCGTGCGTGGCATCGTCGACGATCGTCAGCGCCTTGATTACACGACCCTCGGCTGTGCGATCGAACACGAAGTCCATTGACCAGACCTGATTGGCTGCCTCCGGCCGCAGCAACGGTTGACGCTCGCCCAGCAGCACTTTCTTACGCTTGCGCCGACGCACCTGCAACTTGGCCTCCTGATACAAGCGTTCCACCCGCTTGTAATTCACCGACCACTGCTCCTGCCGCAACTTCAGGTAGATCATCCCCACGCCGTAGCGTTTGTGTCGCTGTGCCAGCTCCAGGATCCGCTCGCGAAGTTCGACATTGCGATCGGGGCGCGGGACATAGCGCAGTGCGCTGGCGCTCATTCGTACCACGGCCAGTGCCCGCCTCTCTGTGAGCCCGCGCTCCATTAAATGCCGCACCAGCGTCCTGCGCGCCGGTGCGCTCACCACTTTTTTCGTAGGGCGTCCTTGATGACGTCGTTCTCCAGCAACTGCTCGGACAGCAGCTTCTTCAGCCGGGCATTCTCCGCCTCCAGCTCCTTCAGTCGCTTGGCCTCCGGCACACTCATGCCGCCGAACTTGCTGCGCCACAGGTAGTAGGACGCCTCACTAAACCCGTGTCGGCGGCACAGCTCTTTCACCGCCATGCCGGCCTCTGCCTCACGCAGGAAGCCAATGATCTGCTCTTCGGAAAAGCGCTTCTTCATGTCCAATCTCCGTCTCGTTGGGGATTGAACTCCAAATCGCCGCGCTACTCAAAATCGGGGGAACGTCG
>NZ_JBRREF010000164.1:0-1001 GCF_056760135.1 Stenotrophomonas sp. STEN023
AAACATGAAGTACCCAACGAGTTGCTGAGCAGCTTGTTGGCTAACTACAAGAGACCTGAGGACCTGATCGGCGAGAACGGCTTGCTAAAGCAGTTGACCAAGCTGCTGGTAGAGAAGGCGCTCGATGCAGAGATGACCGAGCACTTGGGGCATGAGAAGCACGAGCCGGTGGCCAACGGTGCTGGCAACACCCGCAACGGCCGCAGTCGCAAGACGCTCAAGGGTGAGTTTGGTGAGCTGCCTATCGAGGTGCCACGCGATCGCCAAGGCACCTTCGAGCCCAAGCTAATTCCGAAGCACCAGACCCGTTGGAGTGGGTTCGACGACAAGATCCTGTCACTGTACGCACGAGGGATGACCGTGCGCGAGATCCAGGCACACCTGGAGGAGATGTACGGGGCCGAGGTGTCGCCGAGCTTAATTTCATCGGTCACAGACGCAGTGGTGGATGAGGTCAAGGCGTGGCAGGCGCGCCCGCTCGATCCGGTCTATCCGATCGTGTACTTGGACTGCATCCACGTCAAAGTTCGAGACGGTGCAGTTCGAGTCAAGGCGGTCTACCTGGCCATCGGTATAACGATGAGCGGTGAGAAGGAAGTTCTGGGCCTGTGGCTGGCCCAAACCGAGGGTGCGAAGTTCTGGTTGCAAGTGGTGACGGAGCTACGTAATCGTGGCGTGCAAGACATCTTCATCGCCTGTGTCGACGGCCTGAAGGGCTTCCCTGAGGCTATCGAGGCAGTGTTTCCGTACACCACGGTGCAACTATGCATCGTGCATATGGTCAGGCACAGCTTGAACTATGTGTCGTGGAAGCGGCGACTAGAAGTGGCGGCCGACCTCAAGCGCATCTACACCTGCGCCACCGCCGAGGAAGCTGAGCAACGGCTCACCGAGTTCGAGGCACGCTGGGACAAGGAGTACCTGCCGATTGGCCAGTCTTGGCGGCGTAACTGGACACGGTTAACCCCATTTTTCGACTATCCACCCGAGATCCGTAAGGT
>NZ_JBRREF010000165.1:0-862 GCF_056760135.1 Stenotrophomonas sp. STEN023
ACATCCTAAAAAAAGCCGCCGCGTACTTTGCCAAGGGGTAAGAGCAAAGTACGCCTTCATGAAGTGCCATGTGGATCAGTTCGGGTTGGCAGCCATGTGCCGGGTACTGAGTGTCCATCGCAGCGGTTACTACGCCTGGCTTCGAGGCCCGACAAGCCCCCGCGAACGGGATGACCAACGACTGCTTGGACTGATCAAGCACAGCTGGCTTGAGAGTGGCTCGGTCTACGGACATCGCAAGATCACTTCGGATCTTCGCGAGCTAGGGGAGACGTGTAGCAGGCATCGCGTAGCGCGATTGATGAAGAACGAAGGGCTTCGGGCGATGGTTGGCTATGGCCGTAGACCGCGCCCATTGAGTGGGCCCGTGGGCTCAGTGGCAAAGAACGTCTTGGCGCGCGGTTTCAAAGTAAGTGAACCGAATCGCGCATGGGTAACGGACATCACCTACATCCGAACCTACGACGGCTTCATGTACTTAGCCGTTGTGCTCGATCTGTTCTCACGCCAGGTGGTGGGTTGGGCGACGCGCCCCACGCAGCACACCGACTTGGTTCTGCAAGCGCTGCTCGCTGCGGTTTGGAGGCGCAAACCCGCTCCAGGTTTGCTTCTGCACTCTGACCAAGGAACGCAGTTCACCAGCGAAGACTGGCAGTGTTTCCTGCGTGAGCACGACATCGTATGCAGCATGAGCCGACGAGGAAATTGCCACGACAACGCAGCAATGGAGAGCTTCTTCCAGCTGTTGAAACGCGAACGGATTAAGCGGCGGATCTACAGCAATCACGACGAGGCACGCGCCGATGTCTTCCAGTACATCGAGATGTTTTACAACCCGACACGGCGACACGGTTCCAATGGC
>NZ_JBRREF010000166.1:0-519 GCF_056760135.1 Stenotrophomonas sp. STEN023
CGCTATGGAACCACCCGATCCCATCCCGAACTCGGAAGTGAAACGTAGCCGCGCCGATGGTAGTGCAGCCTAAGCTGTGCGAGAGTAGGTCATCGTCAGGGTTTTTATCTAAGAACCCCGCTGCTCACGCAGCGGGGTTCGTCTTTTTATGTAAGCCAGGTGTTTTTGAGCCTGGGTTAGCTCAACAACTTCACGAAGAACTTCAAGTTCATCAAATAAGGTGTTGACGGAAACAAAAAGCCTGCCATAATAGGCGGCTCGCTTCGACGAAAAGCCTTCGGGCTCAACCTTGAAGCCGCCGAGTCAACAGCCTCTCAAAAAGGTGTTGACGAAGCAGAAAAGCCACCATATAATGGTCGGCTCGCTACGACGGAAACGTCGCGGCCTACGAAGAAGGCGCTGAGGCCTGATTCGAAGTTCTTTGAAAGTATGCGCAGGTATCTTGTGAGGACGCCTGCAGGAATGGATGACTGTCCATCTTGCAGACGTTTAATCAAGCAATGATTCAATTGTTTTAAT
>NZ_JBRREF010000167.1:0-494 GCF_056760135.1 Stenotrophomonas sp. STEN023
TTTTACAATCCAAAACGCCGCCACAGTCATCTAGGCGGGGTCAGTCCTGACGAGTTCGAGGCAGCGCATCGCCACCCTCGGTCAGGTGTCCACTAAATCCTGGGAACTCCATTTTGGCTTTGCGAACCAATTCAAACTCGTGCGGAAGCATATAGAGCCCACCAAATCCATGACTGCCGTCGCCGAATTCAAACCAAATGGAGACGCTGGCTTTTCCCGCCTCCGGGAAGTCATCGATCGCGTACTCATTGTTGAGCATGCCCTCAATGTGTGACCTCTCATCATCGGGTAGAAGATCAAGAAATTCTTCGGAGACTCCAACTACTCGGACGACATCGCCAATCTCGACTTTAGTGCCATTTCGGTCCTTCACAAATTCCCCTATGAATCGCCCAGGATTTCGTAGACACCTCGCAGCCATAAACTATGGCTTAGGCGGAGGTGGTTATGAGCACGAAGCGTTATACGGATGAGTTCAAGATCGAGGCGGTTCG
>NZ_JBRREF010000168.1:0-454 GCF_056760135.1 Stenotrophomonas sp. STEN023
AGTGCCGAACCATGTTCGGCAGGAGCTTTCCTGGTAGCGCCCACAGAGCCCCAAGGCTTTGGCTTTGGCTTTGGCTTTGGCTTTGGCTTTGGCTTTGGCTTTGGCTTTGGCCTTGGCTGCGGCCTGGCTGTGGCCTTGGCTCCAGCTGTTGCCTTAGCCCTTCTCCCGCCTGCGGGAGAAGGGTTGGGATGAGGGGAGCTTTGGCTTTCAGCTTCTGGCTTCGCTCAGGCCTTCCCGCATCGTTGTTTCTACGAGCTTCGCGGCTTACGCCGCTCCTACAAGTGCGCGTGCGCCTTTGTTTCGCACAAAGAAAAACCCCGCTGCCTCTGGCAGCGGGGTTTTTGGTTTAAATCCTGACGATGACCTACTCTCGCACAGCTTAGGCTGCACTACCATCGGCGCGGCTACGTTTCACTTCCGAGTTCGGGATGGGATCGGGTGGTTCCATAGCGCT
>NZ_JBRREF010000169.1:0-423 GCF_056760135.1 Stenotrophomonas sp. STEN023
TGGCGGCGTAACTGGACACGGTTAACCCCATTTTTCGACTATCCACCCGAGATCCGTAAGGTCATCTATACAACCAACGCAATCGAGTCGGTGAACATGGGGCTACGAAAATTAACCAAGCACCGCGGCGCGTTTCCGAGCGACGAAGCTCTCGTCAAACTGCTCTACCTCGCGTTGCGCAACATCAGCAAACGATGGACCTTACCCATCCGTGATTGGAAGGCAGCCCTGAACCGATTTACCATCCAGTTTGAGGGGCGGCTCCCTCAGCTGTAACCCGAATCCCGTTTACACAAAAATCTGCACACGCTCGTTGGTTGGGCTGTCAGATCAACGATTCATCGAGAACTTGTTCTGGATGCCGTGATGAAAGCCGTGCGCAGCCGACGTCCTCGCAAAACCCTTATCCACTCGGATCAAGGC
>NZ_JBRREF010000170.1:0-419 GCF_056760135.1 Stenotrophomonas sp. STEN023
TACCAGCAGCTTGGTCAACTGCTTTAGCAAGCCGTTCTCGCCGATCAGGTCCTCAGGTCTCTTGTAGTTAGCCAACAAGCTGCTCAGCAACTCGTTGGGTACTTCATGTTTTCGTGAACTCATGGTAGCCCCAGGTCAGATGGCAGTTTCCTGCCGGTGACCCGTTTACACAAAATCTAGGACAGGCCCGGATGCGGCCAGAAGCTGTCGTTCGTCTGTCTAGAGCATCTCGGGCGACTCAAACATCAGCAAACGATGGACCTTACCCATCCGTGATTGGAAGGCAGTCCTGAACCGATTTACCATCCTGAATCGCCCCGGCTTCTCCGGAGGCCATTTCGTTTGAGTCACGCCGCGATGGCGTGACCCGTGTTGCCGGCGTAGTACGCCGCCTCCGCTTCCGCCGGGGGTATGTTGCC
>NZ_JBRREF010000171.1:0-295 GCF_056760135.1 Stenotrophomonas sp. STEN023
CCATGCTCGGCTGAGGCTTTACCGACAATGCTCCTGCCGAGCATGGCTCGGCACTACATGACGCAGCTTTTGTGGGAGCGGCGTCAGCCGCGAAGCTGGCGCAACATCAACAGCGGCAAAGCCACCCCTCCCCAACCCTCCCCTTCGCTGCGCGAAAGGGAGGGGGCAAAGCTGTAGAGCCGAGCCATGCTCGGCTGAGGCTTTACCGACAATGCTCCTGCCGAGCATGGCTCGGCACTACATGACGCAGCTTTTGTGGGAGCGGCGTCAGCCGCGAAGCTGGCGCAACATCAAC
>NZ_JBRREF010000172.1:0-290 GCF_056760135.1 Stenotrophomonas sp. STEN023
GGGAAAACAGAAAGCCGCCCCTTGGGCGGCTTTGACTTGAGCCCCCTCCCTTTGGCCGCAGGCCAAGGGGAGGGTTGGGGAGGGGTGCTCTGGCTCTAAAGCTTCAAGCCCCCAGCCAAGTCAAAATCAAAAGCTCCCCCCATCCGCCCTTCGGGCACCTTCCCCCGCAGGCGGGAGAAGGGAAAACAGAAAGCCGCCCCTTGGGCGGCTTTGACTTGAGCCCCCTCCCTTTGGCCGCAGGCCAAGGGGAGGGTTGGGGAGGGGTGCTCTGGCTCTAAAGCTTCAAGCCC
>NZ_JBRREF010000173.1:0-247 GCF_056760135.1 Stenotrophomonas sp. STEN023
GGGGGGGGGGGGGGGGGGGGGGGGGGGGGGGGGGGGGGGGGGGGGGGGGGGGGGGGGGGGGGGGGGGGGGGGGGGGGGGGGGGGGGGGGGGGGGGGGGGGGGGGGGGGGGGCGGGGGGGGGGGGGGGGGGGGGGGCGGGGGGGGGGGGGGGGGGGGGGGGGGGGGGGGGGGGGGGGGGGGGGGGGGGGGGGGGGGGGGGGGGGGGGGGGGGGGGGGGGGGGGGGGGGGGGGGGGGGGGGGGGGGGGG
>NZ_JBRREF010000174.1:0-226 GCF_056760135.1 Stenotrophomonas sp. STEN023
CTGCATCAGCGGCACTTTGAGGACGCGTCAACTTCATGATCTGCTCGCGTGCTGCATCAGCGGTACTTTGAGGACGCGTCAGCTTCATGATCTGCTCGCGTGCTGCATCAGGGGCACTTTGAGGACGCGTCAGCTTCATGATCTGCTCGCGTGCTGCATCAGCGGCACTTTGAGGACGCGTCAACTTCATGATCTGCTCGCGTGCTGCATCAGCGGCACTTTGAGG
>NZ_JBRREF010000175.1:0-221 GCF_056760135.1 Stenotrophomonas sp. STEN023
TTACAATCCAAAACGCCGCCACAGTCATCTAGGCGGGGTCAGTCCTGACGAGTTCGAGGCAGCGCATCGCCACCCTCGGTCAGGTGTCCACTAAATCCTGGGAACTCCAAATTGAATCGCCCAGGATTTCGTAGACACCTCGCAGCCATAAACTATGGCTTAGGCGGAGGTGGTTATGAGCACGAAGCGTTATACGGATGAGTTCAAGATCGAGGCGGTTC
>NZ_JBRREF010000176.1:0-221 GCF_056760135.1 Stenotrophomonas sp. STEN023
GGGGGGGGGGGGGGGGGGGGGGGGGGGGGGGGGGGGGGGGGGGGGGGGGGGGGGGGGGGGGGGGGGGGGGGGGGGGGGGGGGGGGGGGGGGGGGGGGGGGGGGGGGGGGGGTGGGGGGGGGGGGGGGGGGGGGGGGGGGGGGGGGGGGGGGGGGGGGGGGGGGGGGGGGGGGGGGGGGGGGGGGGGGGGGGGGGGGGGGGGGGGGGGGGGGGGGGGGGGGG
>NZ_JBRREF010000177.1:0-220 GCF_056760135.1 Stenotrophomonas sp. STEN023
GCTGCTCAGCAACTCGTTGGGTACTTCATGTTTGCGTGAACTCATGGTGTCTCCAGGTCAGATGGCAGTTTCCTGCCGGTGACCCGTTTACACAAAATCTAGGACAGGCCCCAACCAACAACCCTGCGTGAGAAAAGATCCAAAACAACTGCCAGGTATAGCCAACCCTGCCACGTGCGGATGTAGGTGATATCCGTCACCCATGCCTCGTTCGGGCGCG
>NZ_JBRREF010000178.1:0-220 GCF_056760135.1 Stenotrophomonas sp. STEN023
CCAAAACCTCATGTCTTGATCCCAAATTTGCTCCAGCGTCAGTTCAGCGTATCGCGCCCGAACGAGGCATGGGTGACGGATATCACCTACATCCGCACGTGGCAGGGTTGGGCCTGTCCTAGATTTTGTGTAAACGGGTCACCGGCAGGAAACTGCCATCTGACCTGGAGACACCATGAGTTCACGCAAACATGAAGTACCCAACGAGTTGCTGAGCAGC
>NZ_JBRREF010000179.1:0-220 GCF_056760135.1 Stenotrophomonas sp. STEN023
CTCAGTACCCGGCACATGGCTGCCAACCCGAACTGATCCACATGGCACTTCATGAAGGCGTACTTTGCTCTTACCCCTTGGCAAAGTACGCGGCGGCTTTTTTTAGGATGTGAATCGCCCAGGATTTCGTAGACACCTCGCAGCCATAAACTATGGCTTAGGCGGAGGTGGTTATGAGCACGAAGCGTTATACGGATGAGTTCAAGATCGAGGCGGTTCG
>NZ_JBRREF010000180.1:0-213 GCF_056760135.1 Stenotrophomonas sp. STEN023
GGCACGCAGATTGGTGAGCTTGTTCATGCCCAGGAACAGCAGCGGGTACAGCAGCGGCGCGGTCAGCAAGGTAAGCAGGAAGGTGCGGCGGTCGCGGGCGAAGTCGCGCAGGGCAGGGTGGTTGCCCAGGGCACGCCGGATGAGCTGCGCGAGCAGGCCCACGAGAGCAACCTGGAAGACGCGTTCGTGAAACTGATCGGCAGCGAGGAGGGC